>NZ_AHZV01000090.1 GCF_000250735.1 Anaerophaga thermohalophila str. Valhall | reverse complement strand
TTTGGTTTATTTTATACATTTTTTTACGAAGATATCAGAACTAACGCCCCTATGGTTTATTCATCCGTTTCTATTACGAAGATATTAGGGCTACGCCCCTTTGGTTAATATCAAGGGTGGGCCAATACCCCTTTCATTTGTTTGTGTATTTTCTTTTATAAAAATTTTTAAGCTGCGATCAAATATACTTTTGTCAATAAAAATCAGGGGCGTAGCCCTGATCTCTTCATAGCATAATTTGGGTGTGAGACAATTCAGGGGCGTTAGCCCTGATATATCCTTTATACTATATGAGCCTGGTCTAAAAAGCATCTTTGTTGCCAAACTCTGTCTTGTTTTAAATTTTTGCATCCTCATTAACAACGAGTTAACTCCGGTACAAAAATTTAAAACGCCTTGATTTTGACAAAAATATGCTTTTTATACCGCACTCAATAATATTTTCACAATCCTTGCTATACCCTTTTTTTAGCCGCACAATCATGATCTAATATCTAATATCTAATAATCTAATATCTAATGGTCTAATAATCTAATGCTCTGTTATTGCTCAACCTCTCTTTAAAATCCTTTGCCACCATTTGCATAAAAACTTTGGCTTTCAGGCTGTCTTCACGCGTTTCTGCCCCTTTCATCTCCAGCGGTTTCAGATTGGCTTTGTCGTACATCTGGTAAATTTTTTCATCAATATAGCCAAAGCCGTCAGGAAAATGAAGAAATGAGAAACCGTTGACTTCATTATCAAGAATGTTTTTACTGAACTTAAAACCGGAGGCATCAATATGCAACTGATTTAGAAGTGTTGAGGCCAGATCGATTTGTGACGCATAATTGCTGACGATGGTATCTTTAACCGTCAAAGGACCACCTGTCCATACCATGGGAATATGATAACGACGCGATTTTGTATAACCCAGTTTTTCGGGGCCTACCACCCCGTGATCGGCTACAAGTATAAAAAGCGTGTTGTTCCAGATGCCCGTTGTTTTCATTTCTTCAAAAAATTTACCTAAGCACCTGTCGGTATAATAAACCGAATTGTAATAATCGTCGTCATTAACACGTTCCATCGGCACATCGAAGGGTTCGTGACTGCTAAGGGTGAAGAAAAAATTGAAGGAAGGACTTTCCGAATTCCGTATTATGGTAATAAACCGGTCAAAAGTGTATTCATCGTGAACGCCCCATTTCTCCCCCTGATTTTCCTTTGGAAAGTCATCAATATCCACCACATCATCAAAACCGGCAAGTGTTATAAGCGACTTCATGTTTTTAAAGGTCATATCGCCACCATACAAGAAATTGAAATCTTTATAACCTGCATCTTTTAATTTTTTGGGGATGAAATTCAGGTGCCTCGATTTATCGGGGTATTGCATAACCGAATAGCCCGGAATACCCGGATAACCTGTAAGAACGCCTACCATACCGTAATCGGAACGGAAACTGGTTGAATAGGTATTCGAGAAGAAAATGCCTTCTTCCATCAGCTTATTAAGGTTTGGCGTTACATCTTCTCCTCCCATTGCTCCTATAGCCTGTGCAGAGAAGCTTTCAAGAAGGATGACCACAATATTCGGTTTTTCGCTGTTCAGGATTTTTGGGAAACGCCCCGATTGATGCATCATTTCGTCGAACATATCACTGGCTTTCTCATCCTTAATGAAATGGTACCGGTTATCTTCAATAGCACTTCGCTTCAGTGAATATGCAAGATTCCACAAGGGATTAACAGCAGCATTGTTGGCAAACAGATGGTTGGAGAAGTAAGCGACGCCTGTGTTGATGGGCGCAACACTGAAGCTTCCACGGATGGGGACAATCAACAAGGCACCCAGAAGAAGAGTAATTCCCCAGTTGATGATCATCTTCCTCCTGTTAAAACTTTCATTAAATGGAGCCCGAAACACAAACCGGTTAAAAAGAAAGATCAACAAAACTGAAATGACCGCCCAAATAATGAAGAACAAAACTACTTCCAGCCAATGAAGGGAGTCAATAATGACGTCCGGTGTTTTAAGGAATGACATGGCTTCCTTATTAAGATGGCCGCCCCAGTAACGGAACAGGTTGATGTCGCCCATCAGGAGCGCTGCAAACAGAGGAATAAGAATATAATGCTGCCAGCGAATGCAATTTGCACAGAAACGTTTTCCTATTGGCAGAGCGACCAGTTGAATAACAATGATGAGTAACATCAGGTATCCCGAAAAGGAGAGGTCCATGCGCAATCCCGGCCCGAAAGATGCCAATATTGTACCCACTGGGGTATCATTGGAAAAGCTGTAATTTACAACGATAAATAGTGCTCTGAAGAATGCAAAAAAAAGCAACCAGAACAGGTAAACCCGCAGGAATGTATGGAAAAACTGCTTCATCATTGAAAGCGTTATTATTTAATTGTGAACCTGCAAAATTAGTATATTTGAGAGAATTTTTCTGGAGGCTTCAAAATTTGTTGCTGGCTAACCGGTCTTATGCGTATTAACTCCCTTTTATCCAAAAGAATCGTGTATCAAGCGTTAAAATATTCAAATAATTAAAACTAATAATTTAATTTAACTTTAGCTTTTTTTAAAAGATAGCTTCTCAAAACAATTGTAAATACTATTTTTGTACAAATCCGTAATTTATGCCAAAAATATCAACTACCATTATTGAAAGATGCTTAAAATCTGTTTCCTGGACAGATGAAATCATCATTATAGATTCGGGCTCAACGGATAATACGGTGGAAATTTGCAGAATGTATCAATGCAAAATTATTGAAACATCATGGCTGAGATTTGGAAAAACCAAACAACTGGCAGAGCAACATGCTTCGAATGAATTGATATTTTCGATAGACTCCGATGAAGTTTGTACTTCTGACTTAAAAGAACAAATTGTTAGGATACTTGAATCACCAAAAATACAGGCAGGTTACAGAATAAACGACGAACCTTTTATCTGAATAAGCCCGTCAAATATTGCGGATGGCAAAAAGATTATCCACTGCGCCTCTACAATAAAAATGCGGGTGGGTTTAACGATCGCGACATCCATGAATTTGTTGAGTTAAACAGCCAAACCTGAACCATCAGTGCATTGCTTCTGCATTACTCTTTTCCCACAGTATCGAGCCACATTGAAAAAATGACCCGATACACCACTTTGGGCGCAGAGGAAGCCCTTGAAAAAGGGGAAAAATGCAGCCCTTTTATGGCCATATTAAAAGGACACTTCAAATTTTTTAAAATGTTTGTTTTGCAATTAGGCTTTCTGGACGGGTGTACAGGATTTTTGCTTGCCAGGAATTCAGCATTCGGCATTTATTTGAAATACTTTAAAACTTACGAGTTAAATTCTAAAGATTTATAAACCTCTAAAGTTTTAATAGCTAGTTCGGAAGGAGAATGATATTTTAAAACATATTTATAAGCCTGTTCAGTTATTTTCTTGGTCAACACAGGATCATTCAAAAGTTTAACCACGTTTCCTGCCAAATCCTTGAAATCCCCGATTTTACTTAATAGGCCTGTCTCTCCGTGCTGAATTATTTCCTCAGCACCTCCGTTGCGTGTGGATACCACAGGTTTTTTGTAAACAAAAAAATCAAGAATTGTGGAGCCCAACCCTTCAAATCGGCTTGTGAATAATAAAACATCCACCTGAGGAATAATCCTTTCAGGTTGGTCAATAAAGTTTGTAAAAGTTACAAAGTCTTCGATTTTCAATCTGGATACCTCCCTTTCTATACCTGGTCTTAGAGGCCCATCTCCAACCACGAGAAAATGAACATCTGGATTACTTTTATGAATTTCAGAAGCTGCTTTAAAAAAAAGTGAAGTGATCTTTCTCGTAAGTAAGAGCTGCAATGTATGTTACAATTTTTTTTCAGGAGAAATATTATATTTTTTTCTAATATTTAAATTGGTTTTCTCAATGCTATTAAAAGAAACGCATGAAGGGATAACGACTGTTGAAGGAAAATCAATACTCTCTTGTACAGCTTTTTCTACAACATGAGAAATGCAAATCATTTTGTTAATTAATTTTCTGCTGAATTTAACGGGGGTTGTTATTTTCTTTTTAATGGGAAACAGAACCCGTCGATGGAGAACAATTTTTATCTCTTTTAATGATAATAATTTTGCGATAACGGCAATTGTTTGAGCTTTAGATTCATGGCAATGAACTATTACGGGTTTTTTAAAACGAAGGTAAACAATGTAGAGTGGTGCAATAAAAAAAGATGATAAAGGTGAAAAAGCAACATAGGCGTATCCATGCTCCCTAAAATAATAATGTAATGCGCTGTTTTTTCTGCAAATAAGTTTTTGGCAAATGCCCAGTTTTTTGAGCTCATGAAACAGTAATACAACCTGCCGTTCACCTCCCCGCCAGGTTTTTGAAAAATTAATATGAATCGTCAAAAATTGCATAATAAAAGAGGTAATGAATTATAAATAAGAAATTTAAGCAAAAGAACAATCCCGATTTATCATAGACAGTTTATTCAAATGTCCAGATATCTGCGAAATAAAAGGTCATTCTTTTCTCCCTTCAATAACTTTCACATAAAATATATTTATTGTATTGTGATATCTCATTAATATATATTTTATGAATCAAGGTGCAAAAGGTCGATAAACCAGGCTAAATCAAACTTCGATAAAGCTGCATATACTGTTGAGCAATAAATTCATCAGAAAATTTCTTCAAATGGTTAGAAGTTTTGTTTCCGATTCTGTTTTTAAACCCGTTATCATTAATTGAGGTTTCAATCGCGTGTTTCAATTCTTCAACATTTCCGGGGTTTACATAAATACTTTCCGGCCCACCAGCCTCACTGAAACATCCGCCTGTTGAAGTGATAACCGGAGTTCCTGAGTAAAGAGCTTCTATTATGGGAATCCCAAAACCCTCAAAGAATGAGGGATATATAAACAAAGAAGCCCCCTGATAAAGCATCGCAAGTTCCTTGTTAGAGATTCCTTTTAAGAAGGAAACCTTACCTTCCATCTTGTTTTTTGAAATATAACTTCTAACAGTCTGCGCATATGGAGTTTCGCCCCCGACAATAGCCAAATGAATGTCAATATCCTTTATTGCTTTTACTCCATTCAGGATATTTTTCCTTTCTTCAATAGTTCCCACATTCAGAATATACTTCTCCGGCAAACCTGCTTTAATTCTGACCTTTTCAATTTCTTCCATTGAATAGGTATGCTTAAAAACATCCTGACAACCCTGATAAATAACTTTCACCTTTTGTGCAGGCACCCCAAAAAACTGAACCACATCTCTTTTAGTCTGTTCACTTACAGCAACAATAACATCTGCATTGCGACAGGCATGTTGATGCTTTATTTTATGAATATTTCTGTCAAAGAAAGAATAAAACCGCGGATACCTCAAAAAAATAAGGTCATGAACTGTAACCAAAACGGGAATTTTCTTCTCTTTTCTTTGTACAGGAATCTCTCCCGAAAGTCCGTGAAACAAATCAATTTTATCTCTCAGAAGTTCCTTTCCTACTCCATACTGTCGCCATAGATTATAAAATATCCGGCTAAAAGGTTTTCTGGGGGTTACCTCGTGTACATTGGTTTCATTTGGGACAAACAAGTTGTTTTCTGAAGGCTTGGGATTATATAAATAATAAGTATTCTCAGGATAAAACTTACTCATAATACGTGTAATATCTCTGCTGTAGTTTCCCAATCCGGTACGATTGTGGAAAATTCTCTTTGCATCGTAGCCTATATTCATAATAAGTCGGAATTATCTGCCGAAGCCTGATTATTTGCAATTTGCGAGTCCAAGTCACCTATTTTCTGACCGGTATTCCTAAAATATTTAAGTATTGTCAAAAAAGAAATCAACTCTTCTTGTTTCTTATTTTTAAACTGTTCCACGTGCAAGTGGGCATTTTCAATAATCCTTCTTGCTTCATCCTTATTTTCCAAATAGTATTTCAGTTTCTCTTCCAAGTCAGAATAATCTTCCCTAATCTCAATATAATGAACTCCACCTCTGAGCGTGCCTTCCATAAACCATGTTTCAAAACGCGGTCTGGGCATTACGGCAATCGAATTTGAAGACATAACCCATTTTAGATTAGAAGCAACATCATTCCCTTCGAGGCAAAGAATAAACTTATACTCCAATTGTTCATGAATACTCATCCGTGGTAACAGCCATTTCATATCTCCCTTGTCAGAATTTACCTTCCCCACATTACACATCGGGTGGTCAAAATAACGTCGGAGAAATTCTTCCCGTTTCTGTTGATAAACCTTTCCTCTCCAGACCAGGCTGTTTTTTTTAGAGTCGAAGTCCTTGCTGTCTTTGATAAATAAAAAGTGACGGATTTCATTTAGTTTAAGAACCACCGAATTGTAATTTCGGTCACCGACAGGCCTGCTTTTTACAAAAGAAGGTTCGGGAGGAGTATAGGTAATGTCGCCAAAAAGAAAAGAGATTCTAAGATTATCAGGAAAGTAACGGAAAAATTTAAAGCTATCGAAAAAATAAGTTTTTGGTTTTATTCCATATTTAAAATTCCTTAATTGGGTAGAGGTCTTCCCTATCGGAGTATCAGGAGTCAATTTATTATAGTAATTGACTCTCTTTACAACATCATCAGACCAATACTTCTTTAAACGCTTAAGTTTCTTCTTTAATTTGTTTTGAAATAGCCTGCGCGGTAACAATTGCCTCATAAAATTTCCGGAATAATAAAAAAACTTATTATTCTTTTGCATCATGGACTTAAGAGAAGTCAGTTTAAGCATAATTCGACTTTTCTTATAAATTTAATTTGATTTTAGAACCTCATCCAATTTGAGAACCATTCTTCTAACAGAAAAGTTATCGTTCACCAACCTTCTCGCCTTGCTTCCGAAAGTTTCCCTCAAGGCTTGCTCTTTAACCAAAATACTGAGCTTTTCAATGACTTCATCAACTTTTCCTGATTGAATTGTAAAACCGTTTTCCCCATCATTTATGAGCTCTGTAACTCCATTAACTTTTGTAGAAATAACGGGCAATCCATAAGCCATAGCTTCAAGAACTGAGTTGGGCATCCCTTCATAAAGAGATGTCATTATAAAAACATCAGCCCCCCTTAATAAAGAAGATACATCCTCCACGAAGCCCAGTAATATAAAATTTTTATCAATACCCAGTCGTTTTATCTGTTGCTTCAGTGAGTTCTCAAGCTTACCCTTGCCGGCCAGAAAGAAATATACGTTTGGATTTTCTCTAATTACATATGCTGCCGCCTCAATGAGATATTTGAAGCCTTTCTGATGAGCCAGTCGTCCGGTCGATAAAACAATTACCGGATCAGGTACATTGGACGAAATCCAGGGAGAAAAATCAAAAGAATCGCCATCCTCTTTTAATTCCTCCACTCCGTTAAAAATTACTTTAATAAAGTCGCTTTCAACAGGCAGAAATGATTCATATTCTTTTTTAATTGTATGTGTATTGGTGATAATTCCGTCACAAAAAAGCTTTACAGTCCACTTGTACCACCAATGGTTCTTAAGCAACTGCAGTCCCTGGCGACTATAAACCTTAGCAGTAGATCCAATTGCCTTTAAAGCAACCGAAGCTACGCGCCAGTCTTTGTTTTGGCAGCCGATAACCGCTTCAGGTTGAAATATCTTGAAAAAACGGCAAAATTTCCAACAGGCTACCAGGTCAAAGTCGGAATTGGCCGCAATTTCCTCAACAATAAGATTTTCTGCTTTTGCTCTTTTGCTAAGAACCGAATTCTTTCGACAAACCACCACAACATTGTGTCCAACCGACATCAGCCCGGAAGCGGCCATGATCATCCACTTTTCACCGCCACCCCATTTGTTTTTACCTATTGAGTTGATTAATACAATATTCATCCGGGCTTTATTGTTTTCTTATTTTGCTTTTATTTTATGGAGTATCATTTCGGGAGTTATGTTCATCATACAGGCAAAATCGCCTCTATGACAAGGCTTATTCCCGAAAACCGAACAGGGACGACATTCAATATCAATCTGAACAGCATCGTCCGGCGATTGTCCGTATCCGTAAAAACCGGCATAAGGATGTGTAGCTCCCCAAATGCTGATGACACGGGTTCCTGCCAGACTGGCCAGGTGCATATTGGCCGAGTCCATGGATATCATCACATTGAGCTGCGACATTAGTTGCAACTCTTCCCTCATGCTCAACTGACCTGCAAATGTACTTGCTTTTTTTAAATTAGCTGCCCATTCTTCCAGTTTTTCCTGTTCTTCTCCTCTGCCGCCAAACAAAATTATCCTGTTGTCTTCTTTATCTAAAATGCGTAATAGTTTCAACATCCTTTCTTCAGGCCACATTTTCCAATTATGTTTGGCAAAGGGAGCAACACCGATGGTAAAACTGCTCGAATTCCTCCTGGAAAGAGCTGAAGCTGCTTCCGGTTTTTTATTAGACGCAAAAAGATCATTTGGTTGCATGTTTCCAAATAATTCTTTCCCGGGAAAAGGAACCATTTCAAAAGGTAATCCTGCTTTTTTGAAAGTTGTCTGGTACCGCGAAATCGTTGATTGAAGCGGTTTAAATATCTTATTACTTTTTCGTGTCAGCGCTTTTTTTTCTTTACGGCCCTTCTTAATCCTTGCAACCCTGGTGCCGGAAATCCTGAACAGAGTAGTAAGTACGTGCGTACGAAGAACGCTGTGCAAATCGACAACTGCTTCCCATGGGCCATTTTTCCTAAGCTCACGATAAAGCCTGAAAAGGCCTGCAAGTCCTTTGTGCCTGTCTTTTAAATCGACCGGTAAAAAGTGGATGTTTGGCAGCGGAGCCACCAGATCCTTTGCAAAAGGGCGGGAAACAAACCAAACTTCATATTCAGGATAGCGCTGCGAAAACGACCAAAGCACCGGAATTGTCATAGCCACATCTCCCAGGGCACTGAAACGAAAAACGAGGATTTTTTTTATATGAGTCACATCCCCTGTCATGGAAAGGGTTTTAAGGGTTATTTTTTATTCTTATACAGCACTGGATTCAGGGCCGGATCGTTGTACATCTTCATTTGCTTGTAGGTTTTCATGTATTTTCGTCCCGAGTCAATATCGGCAATCAATTGGTCAATAGCAGTGCTGAGGTCTTCTCTCTGCTGAAGCAGTACCGAAAGTTTCAGATTACATTTTTCGAGATGTTCAGGAGAAGCATCGGTGCGTTTTACTTCCTGCTGCATGTGGTAAATTTTTAGCGCGAGAATTGAAAGACGGTCGATGGCCCAGGCGGGACTTTCGGTGTTTATGGTAGCATCAGGAGCCACTTTTACATCTTTGTATTTATCCAGGAAATAGTCATCAATCGATTCGACCAGGTCGGTACGATCCTGATTGGATTTATCGATGCGCCGCTTGATCTTTAATGCTTCTTCGGGTTGAATTTCCGGATCGCGAATGATGTCCTCGAGGTGCCATTGAACAGCATCAATCCAGTTTTTCTTGAAAAGCAGGTTTTCGATAGTGCCTTCGTTGTAAGGATTTTTTGGGGTGGCATCCACGTTGTCAAACTCGTGATAGTGCTCCGTGGTTTCATTGAAAATCTTGTTGCAGCGTTCGCTAAATGTCATATTAACAGTTTTTTGGATAGCAGCAGGGTAAAATGTTTTGCGTGAAATACTGCTTCCCGGTTATTTATTACACAAAAATAGGGAAACCGCGGACAAAAAACAGGAAAACTGTCATCAAAATCGAATCGACAAGTCAAGATGGGCCCCTAAACCTGACCGGACTATTTTCTGCAAAGTTGAAAGTCTTACTTGATTGAGCCCGGTCTAAAAAGTATCTTTGTTGCCAAACTCTTTGTTGTGTTAAATTTTTGCATCCTCATTAACAACGGGTTAACTACGGTACAAAAATTTAAAACACCTTGATTTTGACAATAATATGTCTTTTTATACCACACTCATTGGTATTTACAGGTCTGCTTTATTTTCACCAGGCAGTTCGTTCATCAGAACAACGGTATGATTATCGTGGCACTCAAGAACACCTTCTTTACACTCGAAATAGTGTTCGTATCCGTCTTTCCCGATAACCCTGATTTTACCCCTGGTAAGCGTTGAAATAATTGGTGCATGATCGCGTAGTAAGACAAATCGTCCCATGGAACCGGGGACCTCAACCAATCCGACCGGGCCGTCAAAAAGAATTTTTTCGGGCGTAATTATTTCGAGATAGAGATCGTCCATTTATTTTTGTTTTGGATTCTTTCAACATTTTTTCCCCTTTTTCGATGGCTTGCTCAATGGTTCCCACCAGGTTGAATGCTGCCTCGGGGTATTTGTCGGTTTCTCCGTCCATGATCATGTTAAAGCCCTTGATGGTGTCTTCGATGGAAACGAGTTCTCCTTTGATCCCTGTAAATTGTTCGGCCACATGGAAAGGTTGGGAGAGGAATCGCTGTACGCGTCTTGCTCGCGAAACAATAAGTTTGTCCTCTTCCGACAGTTCTTCCATGCCAAGGATGGCAATAATATCCTGCAATTCTTTGTATCGCTGAAGAATTTCTTTGACTCGTTGGGCTGTTTTATAATGGTTTTCTCCAACAATATCGGGAGAAAGGATACGTGAAGTCGAATCCAGAGGGTCTACCGCGGGATAAATCCCTAACTCGGTAATTTTCCGGCTTAGTACGGTAGTAGCGTCAAGGTGAGTAAACGTTGTGGCCGGAGCCGGGTCGGTAAGGTCGTCGGCCGGCACGTAGACTGCCTGTACGGAAGTAATAGAGCCGGACTTGGTAGATGTGATCCTTTCCTGAAGGGCGCCCATTTCTGATGATAAGGTGGGCTGATAACCTACTGCCGATGGCATGCGGCCCAGGAGTGCTGAGACTTCTGAGCCGGCCTGTGTAAACCGGAATATATTGTCGATGAATAGCAATACATCGCTTCCGCCGCCTTCTTTTTTGCCGCTGTCGCGAAATGTTTCGGCAATGGTCAGGGCAGAAAGAGCTACGCGGGCACGAGCTCCGGGGGGTTCATTCATCTGTCCGAAGACCATCGATACCTGAGAATTTTTCAAAGCTTCGGCATCTACCTTTTCCAGGTCCCAATGGCCGGCCTCCAGGCTCTTTTTGAATTCATCGCCGTAGTTAACGATTCCGGCCTCCACCATTTCTCTTAGAAGGTCGTTCCCTTCCCGGGTACGTTCTCCCACGCCTCCGAAGACAGAATAGCCGCTGTATCCTTTGGCAATATTGTTGATTAGTTCCTGAATGAGGACAGTCTTACCAACACCGGCACCTCCAAATAAGCCGATTTTTCCTCCTTTGGCATAAGGTTCAATGAGGTCGATCACTTTAATTCCGGTAAACAGAATCTCGGTTTCAGTTGATAGTGAATCATACTCGGGTGCAGGTTTATGAATGGGACTCCTTTCTTTGGTTTCAATAGCTGGAAGTCCGTCTATGGGGCGCCCAACCACATTCATCAGCCGGCCTTTTACATTTTCTCCTGAGGGCATACTGATGGGGTTACCGGTTGCTATAACTTCCATTCCTCTTTTTAGCCCGTCAGTTGAGTCCATGGCAATGCACCGGATGGTATGTTCCCCGATGTGTTGTTCGCACTCAAGTATCAATACGCTATTGTCCTCCCTGTGTATTTCAAGGGCTTCGTTTATTTTGGGAAGGTGATCGTTCTTAAGATCAAAACTAACATCAATGACAGGGCCTATTACCTGCGATATAGTGCCTATTAACTGAGCCATGATAAAATTTTTTTCTGTTTCGAATTAAATCAAGATAAGTGAGTCCGGTCTAAAAAGCATCTTTATTGCCAAATTCATTGTTGTTTTAAATTTTTGAATTCTCCTTAACAACGCGTTAACCCCGGAACAGATATTTAAAACACTTTGATTTTGATTAAAATACGTCTCTTTATACCATCCTCATAAGTAACAATACTCCGTTAAACTTTTAAAGATATCTGATAATTAATTGTTTACACAATCAACCGCACAAACTGCAACTTTCTCATAATTAAAACTCTGCATCATTGCGTCTCTGCGTTTAGGCTTTTTTTAACTGACTATTGAAGTAAAAAACGAACTTTTATCTTGTCCGTGCCATCAGTTTATGGGCAAAGCTTTCTATTTCCTTCTTAATCTCCTGGTCACCATTTATTTTTTCAAAGTTTTCCAGGGAACGAAAAAAGAAATCATCTCTTTTCCTGGTAACAATTTCGGAAACACCTGCTTCGTTATAGAGCTGTGTCACGGCAGCAATTTTTTCGTCCACGTTGTACTCTTTACGTTCCAACCAGTCCAAAAGTTGCTTTCTTGGTTCTTTTTCAAGTCTGTTAAGGGCTGAGATCAAAAGAAACGTTTTTTTATTGTTCAGGATATCACTTCCGATCTGTTTCCCAAAGGTTTCCTGATTGCCAAATACATCCAGCCAGTCATCCTGCAGCTGAAAGGCCATTCCAATGTCCTGGCCGAATTTGTAAAGGAGACTGCAATCCCGAAGGCTTCCGCCGCCGAGGATGCCTCCGATTTTCATGCTTGCCCCGATCAAAACAGCCGTTTTCAGACGAATCATGTCCAGATAACCCTCTTCGGTGACATCGGTGGTTTTTTCAAACTCCATATCAAACTGCTGACCTTCACATACCTCGATGGCTGTTTTGTTGAAGACTTCCAGAACCTGGGGCAATACTCCTACCGGACTTTTACTGATAAACTCATAAGATTTTATAAGCATGAGGTCGCCGGAGAGGATTGCGGTATTATCGTCCCATTTTTTGTGTACAGTGGCATGATTGCGTCGTACATCCGAGCGGTCCATAATATCATCATGGAGGAGTGTAAAATTGTGAAACACTTCAAGGCCGAGGGCCGGCATCAAGGCCGGTGAATAATCCCCGAAGAGACCGGCCGAAGCCAGACACAGTACAGGCCTTAGTCGTTTTCCTCCCAGTGAAAGAATATATTTTACCGGTTCATAAAGTCCTTCCGGACGTTTCATGCCGCCGATCATCTGAAGCTGATCTTCAATGATGCTGCGATATTCATCAATTCTCAACATGCGCATTTTATTTTTTTGGTGTCCGGCTCTTTTTCCTTACTTTCTGGAGTTTTCCCTATTTTCAATTCTTCAATGTCTATGTCTTCATCCTCATTATAGATGGTCAACAAAGGTTCTCTGAATGTCTCGTTGGTAATGAGCCTTTCCAGTCCGAGCAACAACGATGGTAACAATATCAGGTTTGAGAACAGCGCCACCAGTAAAGTCAAAGCCACCAGTGCTCCCAACGCGACGGTTCCGCCAAAACTTGATACCGTAAATATACCAAATCCAAAGAAAAGAATAATAGAAGTATAGATCATACTTCGTCCGGTTTCTTTCAATCCCAGAACTGTGGCGGCCCGTATGCTCCAGTTGGTGGCATCGAGTTCCTGCCGGTATTTGGCAAGAAAATGAATGGTATCATCAACCGAAATACCAAAAGCGATGCTAAATACCAATATTGTTGAGGGTTTTATGGGGATGTCAAAAACCCCCATTAGTGCGGCTGTTGTAATGAGTGGGATCAGGTTGGGGATCAGTGAAACAATTACCATTTTTTTTGATCGGAACATCCAGGCCATAAAAGATGCAATCAGTAACACAGCCAGGCCAAGGCTGATGAAAAGATTGCGGACCAGGTAGTCTGTTCCTTTAAAGAAAACAATGCTTGATCCTGTTATTGAAGTATTGTAATCCGACTTTGGGAAAATGGAATCGACCAGCGATGTGATTTTTGCATCCAGGACCTGCATTTTGGTTGTCCCGACATCTTCCATACGAAAACTGATTCTTGCTTTTTGACGGGCCGAATCTACAAATGAGGTTATAACTCCGGGACCGTTTCCCATCTCGCGTGGGATATACGACATGATAAAATTTCGCTCCATGGCGTTTGGAAGTGAATAGTATGCCGGATTACCATTGTAGAATGCCTGTTTTGCAAATTTAACCAGTTGTATCATAGAAAGACCCTGAGAAATTTCCGGGAATGCTTTCATCTTTTCCTGGAAACGTTCCATTTTTTGCAGGTTTTTCTGAGCCATGATGCCTTTATTTTTTTTTGTTGTCTATCATTATTTCGAGGGGCATCAGGCCACTGAAATGATGTTCAAAAAAATTCAGGTCCTTATATAATCGATGATTGTGCGGGATATCATCAAGCATATAACCGGTCGTTTTCATTTGAGAGATGCCGAACCCGCCAAAAATCAGCAATCCAAGTGTTCCGACATAAACTATTTTCTTGTGGTTGAGGGAGATATGAACCAGGCGATTAATGATTTTCTGAAAAAACCGGCTTTTCAGGTGTCGTACATGTCGCTCTTTTGGGTCGGGTAAAAAGCTGAAAATTGAAGGGATCAGCAAAATTGAAAGCACAAAGACCACTATAATATTAATGGCTGCCATGATACCAAACTCGACAAGAAGCTTGCTGCTGGTAAAAATAAAGGTAGCAAAGCCACTTGCGGTGGTGAGATTGGTTAGGAATGTGGCATTTCCGATTTTTTGGATGACACGCTGTAATGATTTTATTTTATTGCCATGATTGCGAAATTCATGGTGAAACTTATTAAGCAGAAAAACCGAGTTGGGAATGCCGATCACGATTATGAGAGGCGGGATCATCCCTGTCAGGATGGTTACTTTATATCCCATTATTCCCTGTAATCCAAGCGCCCAGATTACGGCCATTCCCACAACAAGCATTGAGAATAACACCACTTTAAAAGACCTGAAGAACAGAAAAATTATAATTGCAGTAATGCCCAGTGCCAGCCAGATGAACATGTTTAACTCTCTCTTGATCATCTCGGCTGTTTCAACCCGGATGTAGGGCAATCCGGATATGCGGATGTT
The DNA here is from genome assembly GCF_000250735.1 of Anaerophaga thermohalophila str. Valhall. Classification (GTDB taxonomy): domain Bacteria; phylum Bacteroidota; class Bacteroidia; order Bacteroidales; family Marinilabiliaceae; genus Anaerophaga; species Anaerophaga thermohalophila_A. Next base: position 9,945 of record NZ_AHZV01000090.1, on the reverse strand, counting down.
GTTCTCTGTAAGTGAGGAATATTGTTCTGCTTCGGCTTCTATTTTCCTGATCAGTGGGACTCTCTCCGGACTTTCAAGCACCTTCTTGTCAAGGGTGAGAGCCATTAGAAAAGTAGCGGTTTCCGGATTGTAGACAAGGTTTTCATAAAATTGCAGATCCGAAAATGTGTGTGATAAGGAATCGAGATGTTGCTGGTTGTCCGTTTCTTCAAAGACCGGGGAAATTTCAAACTTTTTTACTTCCGGGTTTCGTTTGAGATTATATGCATCGGAGACCGAAAAGACCGAGGTGATGCCGTTAATCTTTTCCAATGCTTGCGACAATTTTTGCCATTGTTTAAAGTGCAGAATATCAAAAAATAAAGAATCCTGCACGCCAAGAACAATTAAGTTACCCTCGTTGCCAAATTCTTCAACAAACTTTTCGTATTCCAGATTGGCCGGGTCATTCTTCGGCAAAAGGGGAGCATATTCATAAGACATCTCTATTTTGCGCGACTGAAACCCCATGAACGCGGTTGCAAGGGCCAGAACAATCAGAATAGGGAGCCGGTTTCGGAGAATAAAACTGGCAATACGAATCCACATAAATCAACAGGTTACCTCAAAAGTCCAAAGAAAAACGCTGCGAATTTAGGAAAAAATCGTGAGTTTGGAGTGCTTTCAAAACATCTGTTGTTTGAAAAGGCCCCTTTTACGACCCTGTTTTTTCCCGAAATAGAATGAAATATCAAAAAACGGGAGTATGTTCAGAGACCGGCTTTCAATGCTTCCAATGCCAATTATGTATCCTGCGGAGACAGATAAGTTTGAAAATGGGAAGTATTCTGCCGATGATTGTTGCTCAACAGAGATTTCTCCCGGGAAATTGCCACCGAACATCCTTATTTCGCCACGTGCGTATAAGTAGGGTTGTATTTGCCAGTCACACCTTAATGCAAGTGTTACCAACCATCCTTCTCCTAAGTAAGACATACTTCTGGGAGTCTTAAACTGATCTTTCTTCAGATAAACAGAATAGCTGTCAAAAGGAATTCCATAATCAAAAGCCAGCGCTGCCGATAGTATCAGATAAGGCTGGTGCGGATTACATTGCAGGCTGCTTAAAAACGGCCGGCTGAGTATTAACTGGTTCTTCAACGATAGGATAAGAGGAACATCCATAACGGAATCGGCAAGAAAATTACCGTTATTTTCTTGGGCATTATTTAGGCCGGGCCATGACGAATAGGCACCATGAAGAGAGGAAACCCATAACTTACCACGCGAAATTTCATTTTTCAGAAAGAGGTTCGGTACCCTGTAATCAATGCCCAGCCATGTTGATAATTCAAGTCCTTCTTTAAGCCCGTAGCGCGACGGGGTTGTAATACTTACATTGCCTGCTTTGTGATATGAAGTTGCAGCTGTTTTGGCCGACCAGATGTAATCGTCGCGTAATTCGCTCACCGAAGAACCAGAAGGTTGAAAAGGGTTGAACAGATTTCCTTCTCCTGCTTCCCTTTTTCTTTCTTCCAGATCCCTGGTTGCTTTTTCGGCCTGACTCCTTTTTTTAAAGGGCCAAATCTGGGCTTCCACAGGAACAGAAACAGAAAAAAACAAAGGCACTAATATTATGGCAGCCCGTCTTACCATGATAATACTTAGATTATAAACAAACCGTCTTGTGATTCAAACGATTGAAAATGTTTATTATTCCTTTTTAGGCAATAAATTTTATAAAGGATGAAACGAGGATGGCAAGGTTTGCCATAATAGATTATTAGTTTAACAGGCAGAAGGCAGAAGCCGTAGGCTGGATGTTAGAAGTTAGAGACTAAAGTAAGTGTTATACAAACGAAACGAGCATGGCAAGGATTACCACAATAAGAATATGAATAAATCTTACATGTGAGTTCCATCAGACCAATAATTTAGACAAACTTTATACTGATGAGTAATTTCTGTTGCCCGGCAGCGTTCATTCGCCGATGATTTTCGTTCATTCGCCGGAAACTCAGGAAACTTTTTATATATTTTTAGTTTCCGCATGTAATATCCGTTAATTTTGCAGAACCATGGACGAGAAAAAATTATCGATAATTAAAAAGGGCCTTCAATTATTCAGTCTTTACGGGATACGGAGTGTTACAATGGATGATCTTGCCGCCGGGCTGAGTGTTTCTAAGAAAACACTTTATCAGAATTTTAATAACAAGAGTGATCTGGTAGCAGAAGTGATGGACCATGTGGCTCAGGAGATACAGGATGAGTTGGAGTCAGAACCGGAGGAGAAGATGAATGCAATTGAGGAGTTTCTGGTTCACCGGCGCGATTTATTCAGAAAACTGAGCCGTCAAAATACAGCCATTGCTTACGACCTGAGAAAATATTATCCCGATGTTTTCAACAGATTAAAAGAACTTCGCCGGAAAGTTCTGTACGAAGCCTACCTGAAAAACCTGCAAAAAGGTATTAATGAAGGGCTTTACCGGAAAGATCTTGATATTAGGTTTCTTTCAAAGTTAATGACAGGAGGTCATGTCTATACTTTCGATCCTGTTTATGGGATTTTTAGTGAAGAAGAGCTTTTGTCCGATAAATTCAGGGATAGACTTTTGGATTATCATTTTCGTGGAATATGTACCACAAAGGGAATGGTAGAATATGATCGGTTAAAAAAACAATTATTGCAAAATGATAAGGTTTAAACTTTTAGTACTGATTTTCGTTTCATTCTTGTTTGGAAGAGGACTTTTGGCCCAGGATAACAAGGATACGCTCTCTTTTTCATTGGAAGAGGCTATGAGCTATGCTTCGAAACATGCCTACCAGAAGATAAATTCGGAATATGACATAAAGTCGGCACGCAAAGAGATATGGGAGACTATAGCTTCCGGCTTGCCCCAAATTGATTTTTCGGCACAGTATAATCATTCTATTGATGTGCCGGTTAGTCTTTTGCCGGCGGAAATTATTCCGGAAGATATGCGCCCCCCGGGGGTCGGTCCCGGCGATAAAGTTCCGGTTTCCTTCTCGACTGCCTACGACGGTAATTATTCCTTCTCGGCTACTCAAATGATTTTTAACGGGTCTTATTTTGTCGGCCTTGAAGCTACTCAGGTTTTTCTTGACCTGACCCGCCATCAGGATGAGAAAACCGAAATAGAAATCCGTGACGCGGTGGCAAAAGCTTATTTTCTTGTGTTGTCGGCCAGGGAAAATCATGCTGCCTTTCAGGAAAATTTCGAAATTAACCGCGCCACGCTGAACGAAACCGAGGCAATGTATGAGAATGGTTTCCGGGAATCGTTGGATGTATCCCAAATCAGGCTGATGGTGAGGGAGGCTGAGAAACAAATTGTGGAGGTTAAAAGAAACGAAGAAGTTGCTCTTGCAGTCTTACGCTTTTCGATGGGGCTTGATGAAGACCAGCCTTTGGTACTTACTGATAAACTGGAAGCACTTTCTGACAGATTTCATCCGGACAATATGGACGATAGCTGGAGCCCACGCGAACACATCGATTATAAAATTGCCAACACGAATTCGGAGAGTCAGCGCTTGCAACTGAAAAATATTCGTGCCCAATATCTGCCAAAGGTCAATGCCTTTTACACTTATCAGAAAACAGGCTTTGGCGATGAGTGGAATATTTTTAACGAAGAGTGGTATAAGTCACAGTTTGTAGGAATATCTGTTTCCATGCCTGTCTTTTCTTCAGGGATGCGCCATGCTCAGGCACAACGGCAAAAACTGTCATGGCAAAAAAGCTTGAATGAGCGGCAGCTAACACTCAGAAGTATTAAAACAGAAAGCCTGACAACACTAACCGAATATTATAGTGCTATTGACCAGTTGGACATTGCGAAAGAAAGTCTGGAATTGGCAGAAGATATTTATGAAAAAACGAGGGTTAAGTTTTCCAATGGTATTGCAGGGAGTTTTGAGCTTACGCAGCAACAGGGGCAATATGTGCAGGCCCAGATAAACTACGTGAATGCAATTTTGAGAGTTCTGAATTCCAGAATTGATTACCTGAGAGCCATCGGAAAATTATAATTCGTGTCTGTCCATAAAGTGCCATTTACTGTGTTACACTCGTCTGAAAATTACTCATTTACGAAGAGTAAACTCCGTGTTTTCGGACTTCGCAAGCCTTGTAAATGACACTTTCTGAACAGACACATGATAAGCAGGAAACTTTTCCTACTTTACAGACTGGCACTAATTCGTGTCTGTCAATACAATAAGTCAGTTAAAAAAGGCCTAAATGCAGAGAGGCAATGACGCAAAGTTTTTATTATGAGAGAGTTGTAATTTGCGTCATTGTTTGTGTAGACAATTAACTACCAGACATCTGTAAAAATTTAACGAAGTATTGTCAATAAGAAAAATATTGTATCTGAATATCTAATGATGATGGTTATGAGACGTTTGTTATTTATGGTTTTACCGGTTGCCCTGATTGTTGTAGTGACCGGTTGCGGAGCAGATGTTCCCGCTGATGAGCAGGAGATTAAAAAGGAAAAACTGGAGGCCTACCGCCAACAACTAAATGAGCTTAAAGCAAAAATTGCCGAGTTGGAGGCTGACCTGGGGAATACAGAAGTTGCTAACCGGGTAAATGTTGATGTTGTTGAATTACAACCAACACGTTTTGAACAATTTATTGAAGTTGCCGGAAATGTATCAACCGACAGGAATATTATTGTAAGTCCCGAAACTGCCGGTGTCATCCAGAATATCTTCATTAAAGAGGGAGAAAATGTTCGAAAAGGACAAATCCTTGGCAGGTTGAATACTGAATCCATAGAGCAATCTATCGAAGAAGTCAAAGTTAATCTGCAAATGGCTCGTACTCTTTATGAGCGGCGAAAAAACCTTTGGGAACAGAGCATTGGCAGTGAGGTTGATTTTTTGCAGGCCGAATCGAACATGAAAGCTCTGGAAAAACGACTACAGGGTTTGGAAGCGCAACTTGAGATGGCGGTTATTAAAGCGCCAATTGACGGGGTTGTTGATGACCTTATTCAAAAACAAGGAGAAATGGCAGGTCCGGCCATTCCGTTTGCACGGATTGTTAACCTGGAAGATATATACATAACGGCAGATGTTTCGGAGCAATACCTTGGAAAAATTCATCCCGGCGATTCTGTCTCGATTTATTTCCCGGTTTCAGGAACACAAAAAGTGGCTACGGTTTACCGTACTTCTTCTGTCATAGACCCTGACAGCAGGACATTCTCGGTTCGGGTTAACTTGTCCAATCCCGGGAAGGCATTGCAGCCGAATCTTTTGGGTGAACTTAAAATGCGTGTTGCCCTGGTGCCTGATGCGCTCGTCGTTCCTTCGCTTATTGTTAAGAAAGATTTTAAAGGTGAATTTATTTTCGTTGTCGACGATGAGGATAATAATAATCCGGTAGCTGAAAAGAGATATATAAAAACGAGCATCCGTGACAATAATGAATCGGTTGTCTCAAGCGGGTTAACACCGGGAGTTAAGATTATTTCCAGCGGATATGCCCAGGTAACAGACGGAACACCTTTGAAAATTAATAACTGAAATGAGTCCCGATTACTCGGAGCGAGTTCCATTAGGCCAATAACTTAAGTAAATTATATACTAATGAGTGTCTGTCCATAAAGTACCATTTGCTGTGTTACGCTTGCCGCCAAAATACTCATTTACGAAAAGTAAACTGCGTTTTTGGGGGCTTCGCAAGCCTTGCAACGGGCACTTTCTGAACAGACACACATATTGTAAAATTTTTTTTACGAGTTGATAGACGAATACTAATGAAACGAGTATGGAAAGGCGCATCACAACTTGTTCCGATTTATCCCGGGTCGAGTCTCAGACTTAGATACCGTCATCTAAACGCTAAGAAACTCTATGAATCCAACGATCTGTTATCGGGGGATGTTTTGTGAAAATTTTATTATACGATCAACAATTAGTTAAACTTTTACAATGCGCTGCAAACCAATTGTTTGCATCTAAAGAGGTTTGTTTTTTTTAAATGTAGTATATCAAGGTTGTAAAAACCATCTTATATATAACAAAAACTACAAAGTGCTCAAAACATGTTATTTATGCACTTTTGTCAGCTTCTTGAATATGTCAGTACCTCTAAAACATTGCTATTGACTATTGACTAAAAACTATTGACTAAAAACTATTGACTAAATTACTTATATCTAAAAATCTAACGATCTATTGAAGATGCAAGAATATTCTGAAATAAATCAGCAAAAGGTGGTTGAAAGGAAGTTTCGCCCTACTGTAGCGGCCCTTAAGAACCAAAATACAATATTTGTTCTCACTGTATTCCTGTTTTTTGCAGGCCTGATATCTTATAATAGTATGCAGCGGGAATTGTTTCCCGAAATTGTGGTTCCCTATATCATGGTTTCTACACCATATCCGGGAAACAGCCCTTTGGATATAGAGAACCTTATTACACGCCCTATTGAAAAGGAATTGAAAGACCTGAACGGGGTTAAACGTCTTTCTTCTGCCTCTTATCAGGATATGAGTCTGATTTTAGTGGAGTTTGAGACCGATGTGGAAGTTCAGAAAGCCCTCCAGGACACAAAGGATCAGGTAGATAAAGCAAAAAGCGAATTGCCGGAAGACCTGGAGACCGACCCGATTACCGAGGACATCGATTTTTCTGAATTTCCGGTTCTTAATATAAACCTGTCGGGCGATTATAGTATATACGAACTAAAGAAATATGCAGAGGAGCTTCAGGAAGAGTTTGAGTCTTTACGTGAGGTAAGAGAGGCGGACATAAAAGGAGTTGATGAACGCGAAATTAAAGTCCATGTCGACCCCTGGAAACTGGAAAATGCAGATTTGGAATTTAACGATATTGAATACGCTCTGATGTCGGAGAATGTAACCATTGGCGCAGGAGAGGTTATTGTTGATGGTACCAGAAGGTCGGTGCGTACGGAGGCCGATTACAAAAATATGGATGAAATTCGCAATACGATTGTAAAAAGCGAAGGTGGCAAAGTGGTTTACCTTAAAGATGTTGCCCGCGTCATTGATGGTTTTGAAGAACGTTCTTCTATTTCCAGATTAAATAAAGAACCGGTTGTTACGCTTTCTATTGTTAAGAAAAGCGGTGAAAACCTTCTGGATGCAACAGATAAAATATTTAGTATTATAGACCGGAAGCAGGCCTCTCAATCGCTCCCTTCCGACCTGAAAGTAACGATTACCGACGACCAATCGGTCTATATTCGCGATCAGATCAGCAACCTGGAGAATTCCATCATCATGGGTATGCTGTTTGTGATGGTTGTGTTATACCTGTTCATGGGATTGCGCAATGCTTTGTTTACAGGACTGGCCATTCCCATGTCCATGTTTATCTCTTTTTTGATTCTGGGAGAGCTGGGATATACCATTAATACCATGATCCTGTTTGGATTGCTTATGGCACTTGGTATGCTCGTGGATAATGCCATTGTTGCCGTGGAAAATACTTACCGGCACTTTGAAGAAGGTTATCCGCGCTTTAAAGCTGTCCAGAAGGGGGTGAGTGAAATAGCCATGCCCATCATCAGCTCCACGTCCACTACACTGGCAGCGTTTTTCCCGCTTTTGTTCTGGCCCGGTATTATGGGAGAGTTCATGCAATATCTGCCCATCACGCTCATCGTGGTTCTGGCTTCTTCGCTCTTTGTGGCACTGATCCTCAACCCGGTGTTTGCATTGCAATTTATGAAACACGAGAAGGCCGCGAATGTGCGGGGCAATCACCGGAGGCTTCTTCTGATTTGCGGGAGTATGGCTTTTGTGGGTCTGATCAGTTATCTGGCCGGTAGCATTCTTTGGGGGAATCTGCTTGTTTTACCTTTGTTGATGACGCTCCTGAATATTTATGTTCTTAAACCCGGAGCATATCATTTTCAGCACAAACTTTTGCCCAAACTGGAGTATTTATATGAACTGACCTTGCAGAAAGCTTTGGGACGGAAAACTTCAAAATGGCTGTTTGGCGGAATGATCGTGCTTTTGTTCTTTTCTGTTGTGTTTTTCGGGATGACAAATCCCTATGTTGTTTTCTTTCCCGAAAATGAACCGAAGACGGTTTTTATTACCATGGAACTACCTTTGGGTACCGACATTGAAAAAACCAATGAAATATCCTATGAGGCTGAGGCAATGATTGATGGCGTGCTCGAACCGTATCAGCACATCGTTCAATCGGTGGGGATGAATGTCGGTAACGGGAAAGGTGGCTTTTTCGAATCCAGCAGAAGTCCGAATAAAGCGCTCACAACTATTACCTTTGTCGACTATCAGTATCGCGACGGGATCAGCACTTCCAGCATTATGAAAGAATTGAGCGATACATTGAAAACTTTTACAGGGGCTAAATTTTTTGTTGAGAAAGAAGAAAATGGCCCTCCGGTTGGTAAACCAATAAATATTGAAGTTTCAGGCGATGAATTTGAAGAGCTGGTAGATGTTGCTTCACGGATTAAGAGAACTATTGATAACAGCTACATTGAGGGGATCGAAAATCTGGAAATGGATATCAACATGAACAAACCCCAGATGGAGATCAGCATCAACCGTGACAAAGTACGACGGATGGGGCTTACTACCCAAATGGTTGCCGGAGCTCTGAGGACTGCACTTTACGGAAATAAAGTCGATACCTATAAAGACGGTGAGGATGAGTATGATATTATGCTGCGTCTGGCCGATCGCTTCCGGTATAATGTTTCTTCGTTGATGAATTTCAAGATTAAAGTGGAAAAAGATGGTGTTAGTTACCATATACCTGTTTCTGCGGTGGCAGATTACGCTTACGGATCGACCTATGAAGACATTAAACGAAAAGATAATACACGGGTGATTACCCTGTCATCGAACCTGATTGAGGGATATAATGCAAACCAGATAAATACCGAAATCAGAAAACTTCTTTCAGGGTTTGAGATGCCCCTGGGCTATCGTTGGGAAATGACAGGTGAACAGGAAGACCAGAAAGAAACATCCGATTTTCTGATAAAAGCCCTTCTGATTGCCATTTCTCTGATTGCCATGATACTGATAACTCAGTTTAACTCCGCTGCGAAACCCGCCATAATCCTCATGACCGTTGTCCTGAGTACCATTGGGGTATTTATGGGACTTGGTACTTTCGGGATGGACTTTGTTATTCTGATGACCGGAGTCGGAATTGTCTCTCTTGCCGGAATTGTCGTAAACAATGGCATTGTGTTGATTGACTATATCGATATTGTGAGAAAAGAGAAAAAAATGGAGCTCGAACTGAAAGAGAATGAAAGGCTTTCTCGCAAAGATGAAATAGATTGCGTGATTAAGGCAGGGAAAACACGTTTGAGGCCGGTGTTGCTTACAGCGATAACAACCGTTTTAGGTTTGCTGCCGCTTGCAACCGGTATGAATTTCGACTTTTTCGGGTTGTTTAAGGAGCTCAGGCCAAATATTTATTTTGGTGGAGACAACGCTGATTTCTGGGGGCCTATGGCATGGACCATAATTTTCGGACTTACCACGGCCACTTTCCTGACACTGGTGATGGTTCCTGTTATGTACAATCTGGCGATTCGTGTCAAAAACAGAGTTGGAAAGAAAAAATACAGCGTACACCAATAAATAGCATTAGACTATTAGATTTATAGATAATTAGAGGCTGCTGAAAAAGTCAGCAGCCTCTAATTATTTAAGTGTTATTCAGCAAGCCCTGTTTCGTGCCTGTCTATAAAGTAGGAAAAGATTCCTACTCATCATGTGTCTGTTCATAAAGTCTCATTTACAAGGCCTGCAAAATTCGAAAATACAGAGTTTACTTATCGTAAATGAGTATTTTGGCGGCGAGTGTAACACAGCAAATGGTACTTTATGGACAGACACTATTTAGTGCTCGTTTATAAACTCGCAAAAATTTTCACAATATGTGTGTCTGTTCAG
>NZ_AHZV01000091.1 GCF_000250735.1 Anaerophaga thermohalophila str. Valhall | reverse complement strand
AAATTACCATTGTTTGAATTGGCTACGAAGATATTAGGGCTAACGCCCCTTTCTTTAAAAAGGAAAATCGGAGCGTTACAGAAAAACATTGGGTAAAACAATAAATGAGTGTGGTATAAAAAGCATATTTTTGTCAAAATAAAGGCGTTTTAAATATTTGTATCGAAGTTAACCCATTGTTAATGAGGACGTAATAATTTAAAACAACACAGAGTTTGGCAATAAAAATGGATTTTAGACCGGGTTCATTTTATAACTTACAAAACAAACACACTTGATATGAGAACTAATGAAATTATAAAGGAAATTCAAAAACTGCCCATTTCAAAAAGAATTTATGTAGTTGAAAAAACTATACATTCTATTCGCAGTCAAGAGGATAAAAATGCAATGGAAAAGGCAGCCGAATTTTTATTCTCGGATTATAAAAACGATACTGACCTGATTGCTTTTACCAAACTTGATTTTGAGGATTTCTATGAAACAAAATGAGATATGGTTAATAAACCTTGATCCGACAATTGGAGCGGAGATAAAAAAGACGAGACCAGCAATTATTGTAAACGATGAATCACTGGGGAAATTGCCCTTAAAGATTATCGTACCGATTACCGATTGGAAAGACAAATACGAGATAGCTCCGTGGATGATAAAAATTGAGCCAAACAGTAAAAACGGAATAACCAAAATTTCCCCGGTTGATTGCTTTCAGATACGTTCAGTATCACAGGATAGATTTGTAAAACGAATAGGAGAGTTATCTGATTCGATAATGGACGAAATCCGAATAGGATTATCAAAAGTATTGTCGATTGATACAAAATAAACTACACCCACATAACACAGTGCAAATTTCCCGGCGGGATAGTGATAGCATTTGGCGTCCCGTCTGCCCCTCGTTTTCGCAAGAACGGTCTCTTCTTACTTTCACTTTTTAACAGGCTGGTGCCTTTCAGGGCTTCGGAAAATCAACAATTAAAACCAATGTATTTTGTTATCTTTGCATTTCCCGGAATTAAACATCTGACATTTCAGAAACCATAAAAACCTTACAATATGAAAATAGCATTGATTGGATACGGGAAAATGGGAAAAGAGATTGAGAAAATAGCACAATCAAGAGGACACGAAATCGTGGCCCGAATCGACCCTATTGCAACCGGCGAAAGTTTTGAAGACGGCGGTTTTGAGACAGCCGACGTGGCCATCGAATTCACCACTCCCAAAGTGGCTTTTTCCAACTACCGGAAGTGCTTTGAATACAACAAACCGGTGGTTTCGGGAACTACCGGATGGCTCGATAAATTACCCGAAATAAAAAAGGCTTGTAGTGAGGAGGGACAAACGTTTTTCTATGCTTCCAATTTCAGCGTAGGGGTTAATATTCTTTTTGAGCTGAACCGTTATCTCTCAAAGATAATGAACGATCGTGATGAATACGATGTAGAAATGACTGAGGTACATCATACACAAAAGCTGGATGCACCCAGTGGAACAGCCATTTCGCTTGCCGAAGATATAATTGAAAATATTGATCGTAAAAAACAATGGAAGCTCGATAAGGCCGAAAAGGATAGTGATCTGGTAATTAAAGCTGTCCGCGAAGGCGAAGTTCCGGGAATACATACCGTCAGGTATGAATCGGATGTGGACGAAATCACCATTCATCACAGTGCTAAATCGCGGAAGGGATTTGCTCTTGGCGCGGTTCTTGCAGCCGAATTTGCTGCTAAAAACAAAGGTTTTCTCGGCATGAAGGACATGTTGAAGTTTTAACTGAATATTGCAAAAAATTTTAACTGAATGATTAAACTGAATGATGTATCAAAAGCAAGCTGGATAAAGTTCAGCATTGCTGCCCTGGTATTTGTATTATGGGTTGTATGGATCGGAAATTTCTGGATTCTTCTGGGGCTTCCCGTCATTTTTGATGTTTACATCACGAAAATAATCCCCTGGGGTGCGTGGAAAAAGACAAAAGACGGCAGTAAGCCGCCGGCATGGAAAGAGTGGCTGGATGCCCTTGTCTTTGCACTTGTGGCTGTTTACCTTATCAATATTTTCTTTTTCCAAAACTACAAGATACCTACCTCTTCGCTCGAAAAATCGCTCCTGGTAGGCGATCACCTTTTTGTAAGCAAGATGAGCTACGGGCCACGAATGCCCATCACGCCGCTTTCATTTCCATTGGTGCAGAATACTTTTCCCGTCATCAATACTAAATCATATTCTGAGAAGCCGCAATGGGACTATAAAAGAATTGCAGGTTTTGGAGAAGTAGAACGTGGTGATATCGTTGTTTTCAACTTTCCCGCAGGCGATACAGTCGCTTTTCTGAGGCCGAACCCGGCATATTTCAACATCGTTCGGGAAATTGGCCAGGGACTGATGAAACGGAATAAAAACTTATCTGCCGGCAGCATAAGTGAATACGAGTTGAGGCAGAAAGAACGCAGCCTTGGAGCCAAATATGTGAAACAAAACCCTGATGAATTCGGAGAAGTACTGTACCGGCCGGTAGACCGTCGCGACAACTACGTGAAAAGATGCGTGGCACTTCCGGGCGATACCTTCGAAATCCGTCACAACAGGTTATACATTAACGGTGAGTTGTTTGAGGAGCCCGAAGGCGTACAGCACAATTACAACATCCTTACCGATGGCACTACACTGAACCACAATTTTTATGAAAGGCTCGATATCAGTGATCCCGAACGATACCTTGGGCGAAGCGGACCATATTATTCTCTGCCACTTACCCACTCCATGTTAGAAAAGGTAAAACAAATGCCCTTTATCGAAGATGTCGAAATTGATGAAGAAAAACCAGACAGTTCTGTCCTTCAGGTATTTCCTTACAGCCGTCATTTTAATTGGAGCCGCGATAATTACGGACCGCTGGTTATCCCTAAAAAAGATGCGACCGTGCAAGTATCACCCGAAAATATTCTCCTTTACGAACGAATCATACGAAATTATGAGGGGAACACACTGGAAGTTCGTGACGGAAGGATTATTATAAACGGCAAACCTGCCAACACCTATACCTTTAAGATGGATTATTATTTTATGATGGGTGACAACCGTCACAACTCGGCAGATTCGCGCTATTGGGGGTTTGTACCCGAGGATCATATTGTCGGAAAGCCCATTCTGGTTTGGCTTTCACTTGATCAAAACAAATCATTCCCGATGAATATCAGGTGGAACAGGTTCTTTAAATACGCCGGAAAATAATGTTTCGAATAACCTTAACAATTGTTGTTTCCTTACTGATCATCATTGTTGGCTGGTGGTTTCGGATAATACTGATACCTTTTATTCTGCTGGCTACTATCTGGCTATACTGGTATTATCATGAACCGGTTGATCTATTCCGGAAAAATTTCAAACAGAAACACCCGAATATCTACCAGGCATTTCTGGGATCCGTTATTCTTGCCACAGGACTATTGGCAGGAACATTAATATACCGATTTGGTTTCGAATTGATTACGGTACCATCGCCTTCAATGGAGAAAGCCATTCAGTCGGGAGATTATATCCTTGTCAACAAGTTAATTCCCGGGCCGCGAAGATTTCCTGAAAAACCGGATAAGTACTTCAGAATGGCCGGGATTGGTGAATTGAAAAGAGGAGATATCATTTTGTTTAATTTCCCCGAAGGAGACACCATCCTTGAGAACCGACCCGATGAAAGCTATTATTACCTGAAAAGGCATTACAATAATTTCGACAGGCTGAGAAAAATCAGAAACTGGGGAAACCTGGTTCCTCTGAGTGTCAGGGAGAGGCCACGTTTTGTTAAACGGCTCGTTGCTCTCCCCGGCGATACAGTTGAAATTAACACCGGCATTTTACTCATCAACAACAAAACAATAGACATAGCTCCGACCATCATCAAAAAGTTCAGATGGACAGGAGAAAAGGCAACATTTCAAACAGAAGTCGACCAGAAATATATCATTAACCATTATCAGTATCGTGGTCATATCGTAGCAGAAATGACAACAGGCACCTTCAATAATCTTCCGCCCGAAATAAAATCGCATTTTAACCCGGCCCTTCTCGAAAAAAATGTACCCGATCCCCATACCTTTCCATTTCATACCTCAATGGGATGGAATACCGATTTTATGGGCCCCGTTAAAATCCCCGCCAAAGGTGACACCATCCGGATAAACGAGGACAATTACCATATCTACAAACGTGCCATACGGGTGTATGAAAAAAACGACCTTAAAAAGAAAGACAGGGATATTTATATTAACGGAAAACGACAGGATAGCTACTGTTTCAAATTTAATTACTACTGGGTAATGGGTGACAACCGACCACACTCATTCGACAGCCGTTTCTGGGGATTGTTGCCTGAAAATCACATTATTGGTAAAATTCCCGAAATGTTTGTAAATTGATTAACTAAAAACTACTGACTAAAAACTACTGACTAAAAACTACTGACTAAAAACTACTGACTAAAAACTACTGACTAAAAACTACTGACTAAATATATACTAATGAAACGTAAAACTACCTTCTCATTCTGGGGGTTTATCATTGTTGCCCTTCTGTTGGTATTATTTTCCGTGCAAAACGCACAGGAAGTAGGTTTTAAATTTATTATCTGGAAAACACATTTATCACTTTCTGTTCTGCTGATCGTCGCATTTTTGCTTGGATTGATTGCCGGAGCCATCTTCTCGTTCAGAAGAAACCGCTCGATGGAAAAAGCTGAAA
>NZ_AHZV01000092.1 GCF_000250735.1 Anaerophaga thermohalophila str. Valhall | reverse complement strand
CATACCCTCTGCCCCTTGCCCCATGCCCCTTGCCCCATGCTCCATGCCCCACTGCCCCACTGCCCTCTGCCCTCTGCCCTCTGCCCTCTGCCCTCCCCGCCGACCGATTTTTCCTGTTTTTCTTTTTTCTTAACCCTGTGTATCTTATTTTTGCAGGGCATTAAAGAAAGCAGCCCATGATAGGAACCCTTGTAAATGTAGGAACCGTTGTTGCCGGAAGTGTTCTGGGGGTCATTTTCCGGCACCGTCTGCCCCGAAGAGTTGTAACAGTTGTATTTCAAGGCATTGGTCTTTTCACGATAGGATTGGGAGTTTCCATGTTCCTCGAAAGTCAATGGATACTTGTGGTGGTTTTATCGCTTCTATTTGGAGGCATTACAGGGGGCGCCCTGAAACTGGAAGAAAAGATGGGCGGACTGTCTGAGCGACTCAAACACAGGTTTCGTTTCAAGGATGAAAGATTCACCGAAGGACTGATCACTTCGTTTCTGTTGTTCTGCATGGGATCGCTCACCATTCTGGGGGCCATTGAAGAAGGCATTGGCAACGGCCCTGAATTGCTCATCACCAAATCGGTACTCGACGGGTTTTCGTCAATGGCACTGGCAGCGGCCATGGGGATAGGTGTTTTGTTCTCGGTAATACCGCTACTTATCTACCAGGGGGGCATCACCCTACTGTCCATGTGGCTGGGCAATTTTTTTGCCCAGTCGGTTGTAAACGAATTGACCGCCACAGGAGGCGTATTGCTGATCGGGCTTGGCCTGAACATCCTGAATGTGGCTAAAATTAAAGTAACCGATCTTTTGCCCTCGCTGCTTTTTGTGGTTCTTTTCGCCTGGATGAAATATGCTGCTATTTTCCCGTTTGCTTTGTTCTGAGCTAACCAGAAACAAATGGAAGGCAGAAGGGAGAAGTTAGAGTCTAAAGGCTGCGACTGAGGTTGAGGCTGAGGCTGAGGCTGAGGTTGAGGCTGAGGTTGAGGTTGAGGCTAAGGTTGAGGCTGAGGCTGAGGTTGAGGCTGAGGCTGGGGTTGAGGCTGAGGCTGAGACTGAGGTTGAGAGTGCACCACAGATTACACAGATTC
>NZ_AHZV01000093.1 GCF_000250735.1 Anaerophaga thermohalophila str. Valhall | reverse complement strand
AACTTATGAATAAAGCAGGATAAAACCTTTTTTTGCGATTTCTGCGTTTCTTTAAATTTACGTTCCCGGCATGAAATAAAATAGACAAAAACTCATAGCATCTCATAAGTTTGATGTTCCCCTGTTGCAGATTTCTTAGCGACTTCCCGAATAATTCCTAAATTTGCAGCCGAATAAAAACAAAGGATTTAATAATGGCTCAGAAACCATCTATACCAAAAGGAACACGCGACTTTTCTCCAGCCGAAATGGTACGGCGAAACTATATTTTTGATACCATCAGAGAAGTTTTTCAGAAATATGGCTATATGCCTATCGAAACCCCGGCCATGGAAAATCTTGATACCCTGTTGGGTAAGTATGGCGATGAGGGAGATAAACTTCTTTTTAAAATTCTCAATTCCGGGGATTTTCTTAGTAAGGCTGATGAAAAGCTGCTGGCTCAAAAAGATTCTTCCCGGTTAACCGGTCAGATCAGTGAGAAAGGTTTGCGTTACGACCTGACGGTTCCTTTTGCAAGATTCGTTGTTCAACACCAGGGCGAGTTAACTTTTCCCTTTAAGCGTTACCAGATACAGCCGGTTTGGCGTGCCGATCGTCCCCAAAAAGGACGATATCGGGAGTTTTTTCAGTGCGATGTGGATGTCGTAGGCAGTGATAGTCTTTTCAATGAAGTGGAATTGGTGCAGATCGTGGATGAAGTTTTTCGGAAATTGGGCATCCGGGTGATTGTTAAACTCAATAACCGGAAGGTGTTGGCCGGGATTGCCGAAATTATCGGTGAATCTTCCCGGTTGACAGACATCACTGTGGCCATCGACAAACTGGAAAAAATTGGTTTGGAAAAGGTGAATGCAGAACTTTTGGAAAAAGGCCTTTCAAATGCAGCCATCGAAAAATTACAGCCCATTTTGTCGCTGAGCGGAACAAACAATGAAAAACTTGACCGGCTTTCCTATATACTGGCTTCATCAGAAACAGGAATCAAAGGAGTTAATGAGATTCGTGAGGTGTTGACCATATTGGAGGCCCTGGAATTGAAGACCGGCATAGAACTTGATCTTACGCTTGCCCGGGGTCTTAACTACTATACGGGAGCTATTTTTGAAGTAAAAGCACTTGACGTTGAGATTGGTAGTATTACCGGAGGCGGACGGTACGACGATCTTACCGGCATCTTCGGATTAAAAAATGTTTCCGGCGTCGGTATTTCCTTTGGAGCCGACCGCATTTTTGATGTCATGAACCAGCTTGAACTTTTTCCTTCGGAAGTGACGGCAAGTACCCAGTTGATGTTTGTCAACTTTGGCCCTCGTGAAGGGCTCTGGTGTCTTAAGCTTGCTACAGAATTAAGGCAGCAGGGGCTTAAAGTGGAAGTTTACCCCGATAGCGCCAGGATGAAGAAGCAAATGAATTACGCCAATAAGAAAAATATTGATTTTGTCGCCCTGGTAGGAGAAGAAGAGATGAAGGCCGGCACTGTAACTTTAAAAAACATGGAATCCGGTGAACAGTTTTCTGTGAGTCCTGGCGAAATTGCAGGCAAAATCAGAAAAAGAAAATAAAGTTCTTATTCCCGTTTCAAAATCTTATCTTTGTTGATTGAGCAGGTAAAATAATCAAAACTTCGTCACAAATGTTTTTAGTAGGTATTGCAGGCTCCGTTCTACCTTATCTCATTTTATTGGGGGTGGTGTTTGCTTTTTCCATTCAGACGCCTGCCCAAAAATCCGGTTATGTCCGAAATGACGTAGACTGTGCATACCGGATTGATGCATCATTACCTGCTTCCAATTCTTATTTTCAGACGAACTATATGTTTTCTTCGTATGGTTCCCACGTATGTTCCAAAGAAAAATCTGATTATAAAGGAAAGGAAAAGCAAAGTGTTTTTCTGTCGCTTCGCAGACCGATGCAAACGATTATTCCCGGACGATGGATTGTTCGGAATGATTTTCAAAGCGATCGTTTCTTCCGGTTTATTTTCTCGGGGCTTTCACCTCCCACTTTATGTTGTTTTGTTTAGCCATTTAAGGTTTTATCCGGAATTTGTCCGGTTTAAATTAATTCAACATTTACACTTAGCCTGATTTATGTAGAGATCAGGTTAGTACCGAACTTCAATATGATTGGAATAATCGGATTAAGTCATAAATCCGCCCCGTTAGATGTCAGGGAGCAATATGCTTTCGATAAAGAAGATGTTGGTCGCTTGTCCGAATGTATTTTGGCGGGCAGCCAGGTGGAAGAAGTATTAATTCTGTCGACCTGTAACCGGACTGAATTGTATTTTTCTTCGCATAACCAGAATCAAGACAGGGTTGTTGAGTATATAGAAAATTGCTTGTGGGAATTTAGTGTTTCCGGCACGGCAAATAAAATACACTTCTATCATCTTTTCGATCGCGATGCTGTAACTCATCTTTTTCGGCTCATTTCAGGGCTTGAGTCAATGGTTGTCGGCGAATATCAGATTGTTTCTCAAATTAAGGACACATTAAATACTGCCAGAAAGCAGGGTTCCATTGGAAAAATCCTTAACCGCCTTTTTATTAAGGCTTTCGAAGTGGGGAAGAAGGTTCGTTCCCAGACAGGAATTAGCCGTGGTGCTTTTTCAGTGAGCTATGCAGCTGTTGAAAAATGCCGCGAACATTTCTCCGATTTGGAAAAACGCAAAATCCTTCTGGTGGGCGCAGGCGAAACAGGAGAACTTGTCGTAAAAAATTTGCATAAACGTGGATGCCGGTTTATTGCTATTGCAAACAGAACCATCGAAAAAGCTGAGCAATTAGCGGCAAGGTTTCATGCCGACATTGTTCCTTTTGAAAACCTGCGAGAGGCCATTCTTGATGCAGAAATTGTGATTACGTCTGTTTCGGGAGAACATCTCATCAATAATTCTCTTTTAAGGGAACACCAACCAGGCCACAAAGTGATGATGATTGACCTGGGGGTACCCAGGAACATTGATCCTGATGTGGGCAGAATAAAAAATGTTCGCCTGCTCAATATTGATCATTTGCAGAAGGTGGTTTTGCAGAATGAGGAGAGAAAAAAAAGCTATTTCGAGACGGCTGAGAAAATCATTAACAAAAAAGTTTCCGAATTTGAGGAATGGCTGGAAAGTCGGGAACTATCACCAACAATACAACACATCGTATCTTCTGTACGTCAGATACATTATGATGGACTTAAAGCTTTTGGGGCTTCCCATTCGGCCACAGAACTGGAGATAATGGAAAAATACGGACATCATCTTTCAGAAAAGATGATCAATACGCTGGTAAAAAATCTTAAATCCACAATGAAGGATGAGCAAAAAGATGAGATGGTTCAGCTGGTTCATCGTTTGTTCGACCGGTAGAAGGTAATGACAATAGAGAAAATAAACATAGGAACGCGTAGCAGCAAACTTGCCTTGTGGCAGGCTCATCAGGTGAAGGAGGCATTGATAAATATTTATCCTCAGATAGTCGTGAATATTATACCCATTAAAACCAAAGGGGACGCTGTGCTTGATGTGGCTTTGTCCAAAATCGGTGATAAAGGCCTTTTTACCCGCGAAATAGAAAATGCATTGCTGAAAGGACAAATTGATATCGCTGTTCACAGTCTGAAAGACCTGCCAACCATTCTCCCTGCGGGACTTACTCTGGGTGGCGTTTTACCCAGGGGCGAAGTACGTGATGTGCTTGTTTCCCGTGGCAGACGTAAACTGAAAGATATGAACCCGGGTGATCGTATCGGGACTTCGAGTTTACGTCGCCAGGCTCAGATTCTTCATTATAATCCGGAACTTAAAGTGGTTGATATTCGTGGAAATGTCAATACACGTCTCAGAAAAATGCACGAAGGGCATTGTGATGCTTTGGTGATGGCCGGAGCCGGTTTTATCAGGCTCGGTCTTGAATCGGAAATTACGGAGTATCTCGATGCGGATATCATGCTTCCGGCTGTGAGTCAGGGAGCCGTGGCTATGGAAATTCGTGATCATGATGCGAAAGTCGCTCAAATTGTCAGTAAAATTACCGACGAAACCACTCTGTTAACTACCAGTGCAGAACGAACGTTTCTACATACTATAGAAGGAGGTTGTCAGATACCTGTAGGATGCTTTTCGGAAATTAAAGATCACAGGATCAGTTTGACAGGGATGGTGGCTTCTGTTGATGGCTGTACGGTTCTGAAGGAAACCATGGAAGGTGAACTGGAGATAGCCGGTATCGTTGCAGCAGAGCTGGGCCGAAAGATCCTGGCGATGGGCGGAAAAGAAATTCTCAGTAGTCTCAGATAACATCTGGCCACCTTCGGGGGCATATTATGATAGCCGAGGAGTACGTAACACAACAAATGGCGCTTTATGGACAGACACTCATTAGTGCTCGTCTATAAACTCGCAAAAATTTTCACAATATGTGTGTCTGTTCAGAAAGTGTCAGTTGCAAGGCTTGCGAAGCCGCCAAAAACGCAGTTTACTTTTCGTAAATGAGTATTTTGGCGGCGAGCGTAACAAAGCAAATGGTACTTTATGGACAGACACTAATTAATATTATGAATATGGCGAAACAACCGACAGTGATATCTACCTGGCCTGAAAAACCGGATGACAGATTTAAAACTATTCTGGAATCACAGGACATCACAGTGTTGTCAATGCCTCTGATAGAAATCGATACCTCATTCTTTGAATTGAAACAAAATATAAATGATTATCAGTGGATAATCTTTACAAGCAAAAACGGGGTCAGGTCTTTTCTGAAGAAATACAAACCTTCTCCAGTCAATCAAATTGCTGTTATAGGAGCAGGGACAGCATCGGCTTTGCTGGAGGAGGGATATGAGCCTGATTTTACCGGCAGTGGGTATTCGGGGGAAAAGTTTGCTGAAGAATTACAAAGTGTTTTGGGGATAGGAAAAAACATTCTTCTGGTTCTGGGAAGTCTGGCTCCTGATCTTTTGACTAAATCTTTGAACGATAACAACCAGGTGGAACGCGTCAATGTTTATGAAACAAAACAGCCCGAAAATATTAATGAAAGAATTTTGAGCAGAATAAAAAATGATGATTATGATTTAATTGCTGTGAGCAGTCCTTCCGGTATAAAAAATCTTTATCACCTTGTATCGGATCGCCTGAAGGTACCGTTACGTGTTGTCAGCATTGGTGAAACAACAACTTCTGCTGCTTTGAAACCGGGTATTGAAGTGAAGGCTACTGCCAAAAACCAGAGTTATGAAGGATTGGCAAAAACTGTCCTTGAAGTATTGAACCGGACCGGATAAAACGGATTAATTAGTGTGTGTTTGTTCAGAAAGTGCCGGTTGCAAGGCTTGCGAAGCCGCCAAAACCGGAGTTTACTTTTCGTAAATGAGTATTTTAGCGGCGAGCGTAACACAGCAAATGGCACTTTATGCACAGACACTTATTAACCGACCGGAATGCCTATATTAATCTGATTTCTAAAAAAATTGACAATATTTATGAGTGCGGTATAAAAAGCATATTTTTGTTCAAAATCAAGGCGTTTTAAATTTTTGCACCGGAGTTAACCCATTGTCAATGAGGATGTAAAAATTTAAAACAACACAGAGTTTGGCAACAAAGATGCTTTTTAGACCGGGCTCATTTATTGAATAACAGTTCAAAAAAACATACACCATGAGTTTTCCCATAACACGTTTAAGACGTTTACGCAAGTCTCCGGCCATTCGAAACATGGTTCGTGAAACCGTCGTCAACAGAGATGATCTAATAATGCCTTATTTTGTTTGTCCCGGCGAAGGTGTCCGGAATCCAATAAAATCGATGCCGGGGAACTATCAATTGTCGGTCGATCTTTTGGTGGAAGAGATCAAAGATTTATATTCTACCACAGGTATTGACAAAGTTTTGTTATTTGGTATTCCCGAAAAGAAAGACGAGGATGGAAGTGTGGCCTGTCATCAGGATGCTATAGTGCCACGTGCTATCAGGGCATTGAAGAAAGCAGTGCCCGAGGTGATGATTGTGGCCGATGTCTGCAACTGTGAGTATACAACACACGGGCATTGCGGAACCATTGTAGATGGTGATGTCAATAACGATCTGACTCTGAAAACCCTGGCAGCCCAGTCGGTTACTCTGGCAGAAGCAGGTGCCGATATTGTTGCACCCAGCGACATGATGGACGGACGGGTCGCTGCCATCCGGAAAGCACTGGACGAAAACGGTTTTGAGAATACCCCGATTATGGCCTACTCCGCAAAATATGCATCTGCTTTTTATGGCCCGTTCAGAGATGCTGCCGAGAGTGCACCACAGTTTGGTGATCGATCCACGTATCAAATGGATCCAGCCAACTCGAATGAGGCTCTGCGTGAAGTTCGGGAAGATATTAACGAGGGAGCCGATATGGTAATGGTGAAACCCGCACTAAGTTATCTGGATGTCATTAACCGCGTGAAAGCCACTTTTAATATACCTGTGGTGGCATATAATGTTAGTGGTGAATTCTCAATGGTGAAAGCGGCTGCGCAAAACGGGTGGATTGATGAAAAACGCATCATAAAAGAAATTCTGACATCCATTAAAAGAGCAGGCGCCGATATCATCATTACCTATCATGCCAAAGAGTTTGTGCTGAATAGCGTCTCTCCGTAAAGTACCATTTGCTGTGTTACGCTTGCGACTGGTA
>NZ_AHZV01000094.1 GCF_000250735.1 Anaerophaga thermohalophila str. Valhall | reverse complement strand
ATTTTGGCGGCGAGTGTAACACAGCAAATGGTACTTTATGGACAGACACTAATTAAACGTCTGATCTCCTGAAGTACTCGATGCCCTTATCCAAATATCACCTTTCTCGATTAGCAGATTCTCGTCAGCTCTGGAATCACCGGCAACCAGATTTCCCGAACCACTTTTCAGACGGAAGCTCAGTGACTCCATCGAATTCTCCAGGTCCATGTTAATATCTCCCGAAATAGAATTAAAATTCCCCGACTTCAAAATCATTATTTTGTCGCCTTGCTGATTTCCACTGGTGGTGGATATATCAAGAGAACCGGTGACATCCGACAAACGAACATCTCCCGAAACCGATTTAACAGACAAATCGCCACTTACAATGTTTAGCTGAATATTGCCTGATGTCGACCTGAAATCGCCTCCCTCCATAAGATTTTCGCCAACCAGATCTCCCGAAGTGGAAGTCACCCTGCTGATGCCTTCAACCATTTTCAAGGAGAAATTTCCCGAAGTACTCTGACCTGTGAATGCTCCTTTTACATTCGATATTGCCTGATCCCCGCTTACCGATTTTGAAGTAAGTGCTCCGTTGATAACCGATGCGGTAATATTGCCAGATACACTCTTTAATCCGGCATTGGCTCCCGCACCTGTCACGTTGATATTGCCCGATACTGTGCTCAAACTCATATTATCACTTCCAATGTTGGTCACTTTTACATCTCCCGAAACATTACTGACATTCAAAAGAACATCTTCAGGAACTTCAAACATCAGAAACCCTTTGACATTGCCCCTCAAATTCTTCGGATGTTCAATCCAAACTCTTAGTTTGCTCCCGTTCTGCGATGTTTTGATGGCCAAATCGTTTGTTGTCCTTGTGCTTCTGATCTCACCATTCAGGTGCACCTCATCGCTACTGCCGGGTTCAACGGTAACATCACAAAAAACTCCTTCAACAGAGATTTCTTCAATACCCTGAAAACGGGTATCCACCTGATCAACCAGCTGCTGTGCATCGGCAACCATACAGCTGCTCAGGATTAAAGCTATCAGATAAGTAAATGCTAAACGTTTCATGATATTAAGTTTTTAACGAACTACGGATTCATAACAAAACAGAAATATGACGCTCAGAAATACCGGATAGTTACACTTCCTGATAAAAAAATGATTAATGAGGTTGGCAAAAATATGCCTTTATAGACCGCACTCATTAATCCCAAATTCAGATAATCAAACCGGTAGCACAAGAGGGGATATCCAGACCACCTAAATTTCCGGAACTCATTATTAATAAGTTGCTGCCGGAAAGCTTCAGGTGGGAAAGAAAATCCTTCAATTCCGCCGTGTCATTAATCACCCTTAAAGAATTGTCTCCAAAAGCTCTTCGTACATCATCCGGAGTTATCTCCGGTAATTTTTTATGGGCTACTACCTGTGGATTAAAGAATAAAATCGCCTCATCGGCAGGACAGAGTGAGTTTTTGTACTGGGGCAAAAAATCCTTATTCAGACTACTAAAGGTGTGTAATTCCAAAAGTGCAATCAGTTTTCTCCAGGGAAATTGTTCCTTCACGGCAGACACAGTAGCGCGAACCTTCGATGGCGCATGTGCAAAATCGTAAAAAATCGTCGAATCTTTATTTCCGGCAAGTACCTGCAAACGCCGCGACGCACCCTCGAACGACTGCATAGCCTCCCAGAAATCTTTTTCATCGATACCCGTTTCTTTCGCCACATGCAAAGCTCCAGATAAATTTTGAAGATTATGTTTCCCGAATATCTTCAGAGAAAACTCCCTTCCTTTTACATTCACAACAGTCTGTCCGCCTTTTGTCGCAGCTCTTATTTCAGTATAAGGGATTGCTCTGACCGACATTAACCTGTCGGCGATACCCGACAGAACAGGATCATCTGAATAATAGAATAGCTTTCCGCCGGGCTGTATGGTTTGAGCAAATAGTTCGAACTGATGATTATACGCTTCAATTGTAGGAAAAACGTTGATGTGATCCCAGGCAATCCCGGTAATTAATGCAATGTGAGGCTGGTACCATAAAAACTTAGGCCGGCGGTCGATGGGAGATGAAAGATACTCATCACCTTCGAAAACAGCAATATCGGCATCGTCGGACAATTGCACCATGGTATCAAACCCCTTAATCTGAGCCCCCACCATAAAATCGAACTGTCGCCCGAGTGTTTTATAAACGTGCAGTAACATTGAGGTGATGGTTGTTTTACCATGACTGCCGGCAATGACGACTCTTGTCTTATTCTTTGTTTGTTCGTAGAGATATTCCGGATAGGAATAAACCTTTAGCCCGAGTTTTCTCGCCTTTTGTAATTCAGGATTATCGGGTCGGGCATGCATCCCGAGAATTACAGCATCAATGTCTCCGTTTATTTTTTCGGGATGCCATCCCGTGGCGTGGGGTAGTAATCCGTGTTTTTGAAGGCGACTGTAGCTGGGCTCAAACACTTCATCGTCCGAACCCGTCACATGAAATCCCTTTTTATGCAGAGCAATAGCCAGGTTGTGCATAGCACTCCCACCAATGGCAATAAAATGTATTCGCTTCATTTGCTGACTTAATAATCATGACCAGTCAACAAAGAAAGCAAAACTTAACGGAATTTACATCTCGACAGGTTCAATATGTGTGCCCCGGCTTCTGAGTGACCATTGCCAGGAGGCATATAAATCGCATGTCAGCGTACGTGCATTGCCTTCGGTTTGCACCAATTTGCTTCTTCTGGCCACAATAAACGATTTGTCCGGAATATTCTCCCAGCCCCCAATCATGAAATCCACCATTCCGTTAGTACGATCATTCACTCTCTGTACCGGGACCAGGCAATACAAGATAAGTCCTATTCCTCTGTGTTTAAGAAAAGGCGAAATATTCCTGACATAATTTTCAATCTTACCATCGTCTTGCTCAACAACCAGTATAAGGTGCGAAATGCCTTTATGCGAATTCAGAAGTGCTTCAATCAGATGAATTTCATCTATCTCAGCCTGAAAAATTATGCTTTGAATCCCGAATTGATCCGCTTTCTCTGCAACGTTTTTAAGTTCATCCTCTCCTGTAATCAAAATCTCTTTGCCCTCCGGAATAACCGATGAAAGAACAGAGTTAAGTGCATGCTGGCGATCATGATTGTAAAATATCACTTCAAACCCGGTACGGTAAAAATCAACAGGCCGGATACTCTCACGCGTCCACATAGATACAATACTGTTGTTAAGCTCATCCGGTGCAATCCCAACGTTCAACAAATTAATTATGCTCATAAAGAGATTATTAGATGGTTTGATGTTTAGAAATAAAATGTCTTCTGCTAAATTTGTAAAATTCTATAAGTGTAAAAATAACGCCCGCACACAAAACCAGGTATACCATGAAGATTGGCATGGTTCTGTTCCTGAAATTTCAATCGGTTTCAAATATCTTTTGAAAACTTTTGAATGCTCTAAACAACGATTTCAATTTAAATCAAATATTAATAAAGTATTACCAAACCCTTAAACTGTTTAGTGTCTGTTCATGAAATCCCATTTGCGGTGTTACGCTTACCGCCAAAATCCTCATTTACGAATAGTAAACTCCTTTTTTGGCGGCTTCGGAAGCCATGCAACTAGTACTTTCTGAACAGACACACGTATTGCGAATATTTTTACGAGTTTATAGACATGCACTATTTAATACTCTGACAATCAATCAAACAACGACACGTACTCACTAAAACAAAAAATATCTTATATATCTGACTACTATCTCATGAGCCCGGTCTAAAAAGCATCTTTGTTGCCAAACTCCGTGTTG
>NZ_AHZV01000095.1 GCF_000250735.1 Anaerophaga thermohalophila str. Valhall | reverse complement strand
CAAGTTTATAGACACGCACTAATTAGTGCTCGTCTGTAAACTCACAAAAATTTCTACTATATGTGTGTGTCTATAAAGTAGGAAAAGATTCCTACTTTTCATGTGTCTATAAAGTCAATAGTCAGTTAAAAATAGCCTAAACACAGAGGTGCAGATTCTTTATTATGAGAGAGTTGTGATTTTTGTGGTTAATGGTAATAACAAGAAAGGCGATGGAAATAAATTTCCGTCGCCTTTCTTGTTATGCTTTTTCTTTAACCTTACGCGTTGATCATCATAGGCATCAGAAGCATCAGTTCGTCTTCATTTTCCGATTTATCAAACGGCAGGAATATTCCGGCCCGTGCCGGATCTGAGAGTTCGATCACGATGTCGGATGATGATATATTCTCCAGGATATCAGCCAGAAAAGCACTCTTAAAGCCAATTTCCATTTCGTCGCCGTCGTATTGGCAACTCAGTTTTTCAAATGCCGAAATGGAAAAGTCAATATCCTGAGCCGACACAACCATTTCGTCGGATGAAAGGTGAAGTTTCACAAGATTGCTGGCCTGACTGGCAAAAAGAGAAACCCTGCCCAATGTGTTGAAAAGGTCCACGCGGTCAATCACAACTTTGTTGGGATTGTCCTGGGGTATCACGGCATTGTAGCTGGGATAATTTCCTTCAACGAGCCGGCAAACCAGTCGGTAATTTTCCATTTCGAAAAAGGCATTCTGATCGTCAAATGATACAGCCACTTCTCCTTCTTCTTTGGGTAGAACGTTTTTCAGCAAACCGGCCGGCTTCTTGGGCAGAATAAATGAAGCTTCATAATCGGTTTTAACATCCATCCTCTGGTAACGAACCAGCTTATGTGAATCCGATGCCACAAAGGTCATGTTATCGGGAGTAAATTCAAACAAAATCCCGTTCATAACAGGTCTCAATTCATCATCGGCCGTTGCAAACAAGGTTTTCACAATACCTGTCATCAGGGTTTCGGCGGGCAATTGAAGTTTACTTGCTTTATCTTCGTTCAATTCCGGTAAAGCAGGAAAGTCTTCTCCGTTCTGACCTACAACGCTGAATTTACCCTTTTCGGTGACGATGTCTACCGCCAGAGTTTCCAAATCAATTTCGAAATTGAGAGGTTGTTCGGGAAATTTCCTTAGGGTCTCCAATAAGATTTTGGAAGGAAGTGCTATTACGCCTTCACCTTCAGTCGATTCAAGATCGAGCGTAGTAATCATCGTTACTTCGGTGTCCGAAGCGGTGATGGTGAGCTTTTGTCCTTCAAGACTGAACAAAAAATTATCAAGAATGGGCATTGGGCTCTTGGAAGCAATGGCCCTGCTAATGGCCTGCAAATGAGATAGCAGTCCTGAACTGGAGACAACAAAC
Source organism: Anaerophaga thermohalophila str. Valhall (assembly GCF_000250735.1). Lineage (GTDB taxonomy): Bacteria > Bacteroidota > Bacteroidia > Bacteroidales > Marinilabiliaceae > Anaerophaga > Anaerophaga thermohalophila_A. The sequence goes on along the minus strand of NZ_AHZV01000095.1, from coordinate 47,754 downwards.
TTCATTGTTTCTATTTTTTTTAGTGTTAATCAAAAATTAAAAATAAAATATATCGAAATGAGTGCCGAATATACGAAAATTTGATTCCATTAAAAAGGCTTATCAGTTTAAATGTCAGTTGACCTGATCAATTTTGTCTTCCATAACGCCACTTCCTGATAATCGGGGCTATAACTCCTGCAATTATCACCAGAAGCAGAGGAAGTCCCATGTTAAGCCATTTCCAGAAGTTCGACTCATTGGCCACCTTGTCTCTGTCGAGCAGCCTCAACTGATAATTCCTGGTTCTCAAGTCCATCCATCCTTCATCATCGGTAAGGTAATTCACTGCATTCAGGATAAATTGTTTGTTGCCGTAAGTTTGATTGGTGACTTCGTCGAATCCCAGCGGAACAATTCGCGGATTGCTTGTTTCGCGTCTTCTGACTTCATTTTTGATGATATCGCCATCGGCTACTACAATCATTTTTGTAGGCTTACTTATATCACGTCGCTTGTGAGTCGGATAATTTGATTCCGGCGGAACGGGTCTGTGAGCAAAGACCGAAGGAAACCTGCCCTCAGAAACATAAGCCATGGGAATGAACGACTGTGGAAAGTTTTCCCGTATGGGCTCTTCCTGCACATGGGCCAATGAGATATAGACAGGACTTTGCATAATCCTTGAGTGTCTGCTTGTTTGCAGAAGAGGGGCTGATGTGGTTTCCAGATTTTCTCCTACCGTATCAACACTGCTTGCAAACTCAGCTCTGACAGGTTTCACGTTGCGGGTAACGGGATGCATGCTGTTGGTATTCAGGATTGGATTGAATATCCATGGCATGGGAACAAAGCGGGAAGATTGTCCCGGAGGTGCAACGTTTACAGGAATAAGACCTGCCTGAACATCCTGAACCAGATCGGCATTGATTCTGAATCCGTAACGAAACAATTGGTCGTTCAGGTTAAGGTCCAATGGAAGTCCTACGGTTTGTGAAGTGTGTCGAAGGCTGTCCATGGAGGCATTAATGGCATCGATAAGCCAAAGAACACGTCCGCCCTGCATGATGTACTGGTCGATGGCGAATTTTTCCGGTTCAGTAAACTCTTGAGTAGGCCGGGCTATAATAACAGCTTCGTAAGGCTGGAGCATTTCGGGATTACCCCCGGGATTGCCACGGTCAACCTGGTAATATTTCGAAAGTTCTTTCGTGATATCGATAACATCTATTTCGCCCAATTCCCCATGACCTTCAAGAAAGGCAATTTTTCGTTGGTCATTCACAGTAAGGCGTCGCATGGCATCTGTGAATTTATATTCAAGTTCTTCGATAGAGGCATTGAGGTTCTCTGCTCCCGATAATCCGGGCATGTTTTCAAGCAGGTTCACGGCTATCTCGAAACTGTCCTTTTGAAATACCAGGTAGGGATATACCAGAGTTCTTTTCCGCGATCCGTCTTCTTTGGCTTCATATACCGGTACCGGACTCAAATCGTGGTCTTCCATCCGTTCCAGGGCACCTTTGGCATCGTCATTATCTTTGGTAGGATCAACAAATTGATAGTCGAGATTATTACCAGCATATATTCCAAATTCGTCTAATTTTTCTTTTACCGAACGTGACAGACGTTCAAATCCTGCATTCAGGTCACCTTCGAGATAAACATGAGCAAATACAGGAGTTTCCATTTCCGAAAGAAAATTTTTTGTGATACCGGCAAGTGTGAAACGTTTTTCCTGGGTCAGGTCTGCTCTGATAATAATATTGGAAATCAGTATATTGACAACTATTACGCCGGATATAAGAAGAAAAAAGTGTGTTTTGCCGCCTTTCAGTTTAAGGCGGGTCATACCGAGAAATACCATCATAACGCCAAAAAAATAGACGATATCCCGGAGGTCGACAACACCACGGCTAATGGATTGATAGTGTGCATCAATTCCAAGACTTATGAGAAAAGTATCAATGCCGTTAAAAAAAGGAATGGAAGCCAAAGCGTTGAAGCCGCTGTAGAAGAGAAATGAAAACAGAGCAGCAAGTACGAATGCAACAATCTGATTTTCGGTGATGGAAGAAGTGAAAATACCAATGGCAACGTAAGCCCCTGCCAGTAGTAACAGCCCGATATAACTTCCCCATATTGCTCCGGCATCAATATTTCCGGCAGGCTGCGCCAGATGAGACACCGAGTAGAAATAAATAAGCGTAGGAAGTAAACTAAGAATCACAAGGGTGAATCCGGCAAGGAATTTTCCTGTAACAATCTGCCAGGCCGGTACAGGACGGGTCAATAATAATTCCAGCGTGCCCGATTTTTTTTTCTATCTGAGAAAAGACGCATTGTAATGGCCGGAACCAGGAAAAGATATAACCACGGCGCCATATAAAAGAGGCCGTCAAGATTAGCGTAGCCTCCGAAAAGAATATTAAAATTACCTGGAATGATCCATAAAAATAATCCTGTGATTACCAGAAAAACGGCCATTACCAGTGCTCCTGTCAATGAACTGAAAAAGGTTACCAATTCTTTTTTCCACAATGCAATCATAGAATAAATTTTCCGGGTTTGTTTTATTGTTTCTCTAACATCCAGCCTCTAACCTCTAATCTCCAACCCCAACCTCAAATGGTCATAAAAAAAATCTGTGCACGCTCGGCTCTGCTGCTTTGCTTGCAAAAATTCGTCATTGGTCAATTCGTCAATTGGTCAATTGGTTCATTGATCATTAAAAAATCTGTGTCATCCGTGGTGCATTCTCAACCTCAACCTTAACCCGGGTTTGGGTTGGGCCTGGTCAGACGCACGATCGTGCGTCGCTACATCTATCTTCCGCCTTCTATCTCTGTGTTCTTCTGTGCCTTATGTGGTGATTTTTCAACCTCAACCTCAACCTCAACCTCAACCTCAGCCTCAGCCTCAACCTTAACCTCAACCTCAGCCTTAACCTCAATCTCTATTCCCCATCTTCCTGAAGCGCTTCCCACATCAGCCGGGCGGTTTTTTTGCTGCTACCCGGTCCGCCCATAATCTGTCTGATTTCATCGTAACCGTCAAATATTTTGTGACGAACCGATTCATCGAAAAGAATTTTTTGCAGTTCTGCTTTCAGATTTTCACCGGTCATGTCTTTCTGGAACAACTCGGCAACTACCTCACGGCCGGCAATAAGGTTGACAAGGGAAATATAAGGGACTTTAATAATAATTTTTTTGGCAACGAAATCGGTGAAAGCGCCGCCCCACATTTTGTAACATACCACTTGCGGACAATTTAGCAAAGCAGCCTCGAGCGTTGCCGTTCCGGAGGTAACCATGGCCGCTTTTGCTTGTTGGAGCAGTGCATAAGTTTCATCAAAGATCACTTTTACGTGCTCTCTTTCGGGTAAAAAATTGTTGTAGTAATCGGACGAAAATGAAGGTGCTCCTGCCACAATAAACTGATGTTCGGGAAAATACTTTTTCATGGCAAGCATATCGGGGAGGAGGCGTTCAATCTCTTGTGTGCGACTTCCCGGAAGAATGGCGATAATTGGCCGATCGGGCAAGCTATGTCTGGACAGAAAATCTTCCCGTTTCTCGTCTTTATATTTTCTTTCGTTGATGGCATCCAGAATCGGGTTTCCCGAATAGACTACCGGAACACCGTGTTTTGCAAAAAAATCGGTTTCAAAAGGCAAGATGGTAAACATCTTGTCTACCCATTTTTTGATTTTTTTAACCCTCCCGGTATTCCATGCCCAGATTTTCGGTGAGATGTAATAGAATACTTTGAATCCGAATTCGTTTGCAAACCTGGCTATGCGAAGGTTAAATCCCGGGTAATCGACCAATATAATTACGTCGGGACGATATCTGAGAATATCTTCACGGCATTCATCAAGATTTCTGAATATAGATTTCAGGTGCATCAGAACTTCCCATACGCCCATCCATGCGGTGTCGCGGTAATGACGAACAAGCGTTCCGCCCTGGGCAGCCATTAAATCTCCACCCCAGAATCTGAAATCTGCTTCGCTGTCAAGCTGTTTTAGTTCTTTTATCAGATTGGACGCGTGAAGATCGCCTGATGCTTCGCCTGCTATGATGTAATACTTCATCTAATGCTCCGTTAAATTTTTACAGATGGCTGGTAGTTTAAATTACATTATAAACCTGATTATCATGGTGACCACAGCCCATATCACGGTGGCAATAACGATACCCCTTGCTGCTAACAAACGTTCGGTCCATATCGCCAGAAAAAAAGCCAGCAAGTTCGGCAATACGCTTATGCTTACCAATTTTCCGAGACTTTGAAGCCGGAAAAGACTTCCCAAAAATTCTATAAATCCCTGGTCACCGTCATACCGGCCTTCGAAAAGAAGAAATCCGAAGATTACCGGTAAAATCAGGCCAATGATAAGGCCAACTATTTGTTTATTACACCAAAGGTTCATTCTTATAAAATTTGATTTTTAATGTCGAAACCAACTCGTCCCTGCCTACCCCTATTTATCGGGGAGTAATCGGGACTCGTTTCATCTTAAATCTTACATCTAAAAATCTATCGATCTTTTAAAACCAGTGCTTGAGACACACGGTTGTGCATCTCTACATGCTTCTATCTTCTGACTTCCGCCTTCTATCTATGTGTTCTTCTGTGCCTTATGTGGTATATTAAACCTCAACCTTTGCCTCAACCTCAACCTCTGTTTTTGTCTCAATCCTTCTCAAACACGCCGTTAACGCTTATCTCATACGATTGATCGCGCAGTTGTCCGATGGCCGAATGATCGGTGATGTCAAGGTTACAAGGGACAACCGACACATATCCGTTTTTCAGAGCATATTCGTCCGTATCAGTGGCGTTGGGCTCCAGGTTTTGAAAAAAGCCGGTCAGCCAGTAATATTTTTGTTTCCTCGGGTCTTCCCTTTCCATAAACTCTTCCACCCATTTTCCTCTGGCCTGACGGCAAATTCTAATTCCTTTTATGTTATCTCCTGCGGGAATGTTAACATTCAGAAAGGTTCCGGCCGGTAATCCGAATTGCAGAACCTGCCTTATTATTTGTCTGACGAAAGGACGTGCAGCCGAAAAATCGGCATCATGGCTGTAATCGAGTAATGAAAAACCTACCGATGATACCTGGTTCATCACGCCTTCGCGGGCTCCTCCTAAAGTGCCGCTGTAATGGACACTGGACGAGCTGTTGCTGCCATGATTAATTCCGGACAGTACCAGGTCGGGTCTCCCGGGTAATATGGAATTCAATGCCAGCTTTACACAGTCAACCGGTGTTCCGTTGCTTTTAAAAACAAAAAGTCCCTTTTCCTTTTTTACCTGGTTTACAAAAAGGGGAACCTTTACTGTAATGGCATTGGACATCCCCGAGCGGGCTTCATCGGGAGCTACAACCACAACATTCCCAAACTCCCTGGCAATCTCGCTTAAAACACTAATTCCTCCTGCATCAAAACCATCGTCATTGGTAACCAATATAAGCGGACGGTGGTTTTCTTCAAATTCTACCATATCTGTTACTTATCAAATTTTTACGTTTTTCCTGTCAAAGATATTGAAATAAGGTGAAATGGCAATAATAGTGGAAGATTCTGGTTTCCCATCAGGAGGTATGGGGCTAAATCTTAGCTTCTTTTATTAGTTGTTTGAAACATATTTATTTATTTTTGCTGGTCGTTTCAATAAATCATTAGATTTTTAGATATAAGATGAAATGAACATAGATTGGTTTCCCACAACAAGAACACTTATTAGTTCTTGCATGCGAGTTCCATTCGACCTTAATAAATAAATTTTATACGAATGAATATCTCATACAACTGGCTGAAAAATTACATTAAGACCGATTTACCGGCAAACGAAATGGCTAAAATTCTTACCGACCTGGGACTGGAAGTTGGCTCGGTAGAGACTGTAGAAACTGTAAAAGGAGGACTTCGCGGACTTGTAATAGGCGAGGTGTTAACTTGCAAAAAACATCCCAATGCCGATAAATTAAGTGTTGCTACCGTCGATGTTGGTGAAGAAAAACCGCTTCCAATAGTTTGCGGTGCGCCTAACGTTGCGGAAGGACAAAAAGTTGTGGTGGCTACTGTGGGAACCACCATTTATCCTGTAAACAGTGACAAAGGGTTTGAAATAAAGAAAGCCAAAATACGTGGTGAGGTTTCTGAAGGAATGATTTGTGCCGAAGACGAAATTGGTCTGGGGAACAATCACGATGGGATTATGGTTTTGGATACTGCTGCCAAAACAGGAACCCCGGCATCAGAATATTTTAATATAGAATCGGATGTACGTATTGAGATTGACCTTACTCCGAACCGGATTGATGGTGCATCGCATATAGGTGTAGCACGCGATCTGGCAGCTTATCTGAAACAATCCGACCCTTCGATGAAGGTTGAATGGCCTCTGGTTGACGATTATAAAACAGACAATCATGACTGGCCGGTAAGTGTGAAAGTAGAGAATCCCGAGGCATGTCCCCGCTATTCGGGGGTAACCATTACCAACCTGGAAATAAAGGAATCTCCCGCCTGGCTCAAAAACCGCTTGCTTGCCATCGGTCAGGCACCGATCAATAATGTGGTAGACGTAACCAATTTTATCCTGCATGAGCTCGGACAACCACTGCATGCTTTCGACGGAGACAAAATAACGGGCAATAGAGTGATCGTTAAAACTTTGCCCGACGGAACAAAGTTTACTACACTTGACGAGAAGGAAAGGGTACTCGGCAATCAGGACCTGATGATTTGTAACGAGAAAGAAGGCATGTGTATTGCCGGCGTTTTTGGTGGAATTGACAGCGGGGTAACAGAAAAAACCAATAAGATATTTCTTGAGAGTGCCTGTTTTAATCCGGTTTTTGTCAGGAAAACTGCCCGTCGTCATACGCTCAATACCGATGCATCGTTCAGATTTGAACGGGGAACCGACCCAAATATTACCGTTTATGCACTGAAAAGGGCTGCCTTGCTGATTAAGGAAGTTGCCGGCGGAACGATTTCTTCAGAAATTGTGGATATCTATCCCGAACCCGTGAAACCACACGATGTTGAGCTGTCGTTGAAGCATGTGGAGCGGCTGGTTGGTAAGAAAATCGAAAGCCGGCAGATCAGAACCATTCTGCAGGCCCTTGATATTGAGATACTGGCTGAGGCCGATGGTGTATGGGAACTTGCTGTGCCGCCTTATCGTGTTGATGTTCAGCGCGAAGCCGATGTCATTGAAGAAATACTGCGTGTTTACGGATATAACAACGTGGAAGCCCCCGGTAAATTGAACGCTACAATCGTTTACCGTGAAAAACCGGATGTGGGAGAGCTAAGAAATACCATCTCCGCACAGCTTGTGGGGGCCGGTTTTGTCGAGATAATAAACAACTCACTGACCAGGGCTGCCTATTATGAACAATCGGAAACTTATCCCCGCAACCAGGTCGTGGAGCTGGCCAACCCACTCAGTTCCGACCTGAATGGTATGCGTCAGACCTTGCTGCTCGGCGGACTCGAAACCATCCGGCATAACAGGAACCGGCAGAATGCAAATCTCCGGCTGTTTGAATTTGGAAATTGTTACAGCCTGAAAGCCGGAAAACCAAAAACCGAATTGAACAGCTATCGCGAGGAAGAAAAACTGGCCCTCTTTGTTACCGGTAACAAGACAGAAGGCGACTGGAATACTCCCGATACAAAAGTCTCTTTTTTCGACCTTAAAACCTGGTCGCTGAATATTTTGGAACGCTTGGGAATTGATACCGCCAACTGTAAAGAGTATGACTGCAATAACGATCTGATGTCCGAAGGATTGCAATATGCCACCGCCGATGGTATGGAATTGTTTCAGATGGGAATGGTGAAACCCAAATTGCTTAAGGAATTTGATATTGACGAGCCGGTTTATTTTTCGGAGATGAACTGGCCTGCTTTGATTAAACTCTCCGCTAAAAAGGAAGTAACTTTCAGCGAATTGCCCAAATTTCCCGAAGTGAAGCGCGATCTTGCTCTTCTGCTGGATAAGAAAGTTATGTTTAAAGACATCAGAGAACTGGCCTTCAAAACCGAAAAAAAATTGCTCAGGGAAGTTTCACTCTTCGATGTGTTTGAAGGAGAAAAACTTGGTGCCGGCAAAAAATCTTATGCCATTACTTTTACCTTGCAGGACAATACAAAAACACTTAAGGATAAACAAATCGATAAAACCATGAATAACCTTACCAGAGTTTTTGAAAAGGAATTGGGTGCGAGACTCCGGTAAATGGTATTGCCTGACTCTACACCGGCCGCCATAAAACATATTTTTATTAATAATTATCTGGCTTTTCCAAATGTAAATTATTAATTTTGATACCAATGATGAATTAATAATTTTAAAAATGAAACGAGCATGATAAGGTTTAGTACAAAAGAATATGTATTAATCAATCATGCGAGTTCCATCCGTCCTTAATAAATAAATTTTATACGGATGAAAATAGTTAACATAGAGGTGCACAATATATCCCGATAGGGGTTTATTGTGCACCTTTTTTTATGACGTAATATAACAGTGATTGTTGGTAGGGGATGTTGGGCGTCATTAAAACGGACATAAGTGACAGAACGATAAAATTTACCATTATGAAAAGTAGAATACTAACCATCATTTTTTTATTGACTGCTGTCAGTTCATTTTCTCAATTGCAAGATAATCATTTACGAGTTCAAGGTAACGCAATTATCAGTGAGATTCCAGAATTGATGTTAGTTGATATAACTATTAACTCGAAAGATACCGTTTATTCAAAATGTTCAGATTTACTAGTTACCTATTACAACCAACTTGAAAAGGCATTTGCCAGAAATGGAATTTCAAAAGAAAATTTAAAATCTAGTGGACTGAATATTACGGAGAGTTATTCATGGTCTCAAAAAACAAGAACACGAGAACAAGATGGATATTCAGGAAGCCTCACAGTGATTCTTGAACTTCCATATAATTCAAATTCTTTGAATACAGTAATGAAAACCTTGAAAAATACAGGATTTCCAACAGCATATTATTTATCTTTCAAACTAAGTAACCAGCAAAAAAACGAGTTACTGAAACAATCAATTGAATTGGCAATTGATGATGCAAAAAAGAAAGCGAGTTACATAGCTGAGTCGCTGAATATCAGACTATCTAAAATTAAAGATATAAATTTTGGATTTTCAAACTATCAAGATGATATACTCACAAACGAACCAACGATATTTTACATAGTCGAAGAAGAAGAGGAAAGTCAGCAAGACTTAAATCTAAATCCAAATAAAATAGAAATAAAAAAGACCATTGGAGTTATTTGGAATATTGAAGAATAACGACGCCACAACAATCTGTATGCACCAGCCATGGCTTCACAGCATATTGCAAGCTTCGTTTTTCCTTGTTACCCGGTCACGGCTTGAAACAATCGTTGCCGGGTTGAAACCCCCGGCCTGACACATGCAGCCGAGCGTTATTGCTGAATGATAAAAAGAATGATATACATACTAACTGATAAACTGAAAGATAAGTGATATGAGAATCCATCCCACAAAAACTCAAAAGAGCTATTTTTTGCCAACGCTCGAAAATGCATATTATGGCTGATGTACATGATAAAAAGACAAGAAGTTATAATATGTCAAGGATTAAAGGGAAGAATACGAAACCGGAAATCCTTGTCAGACAATTTTTACATAAGCATGGATTCCGTTATAGATTGAATTATAAAAAGCTACCAGGAAAACCTGATATAGTTTTACCAAAATATAAAACAGTAATTTTTGTTAATGGTTGTTTTTGGCATGGACATCAGAATTGTAAGTATTTTGTTGTTCCAAAAACAAAAACAGAATGGTGGCTTGACAAAATTAATGAAACAAAACATCGTGATGAATTGAAAATAAAAGAGCTTGAAGCACTTGACTGGTGTGTAAAAGTGATCTGGGAATGTGAATTAAAAAAAGGCAAGAGAGACTTGGTTTTAAATGATTTAATTGTATTCTTGAAGAAAAAATTATATTAATGAATTTTATAGATTTATTTTCAGGTGCAGGTGGCTTGTCCGAAGGTTTTATAAGGTCAGGATTTAAACCTATTGCACATGTGGAAATAGATAGAGCAGCTTGTAATACCTTGATTACAAGAGCTGCATACCATTATTTAAAAAAGACAGATAATATCAAACCTTATCTTGATTATATCCAAAACAAAATAACCAGAACAGAATTTTACTCCCTAATTCCGGATAATGAAAAAGAATCTGTAATCAATTTACCAATTGGAGATGAGAATAATAAAATAATTTTTGATAAAATTGATTCTTTAAGAGGTAATGAATCAATTGATTTTATTATTGGTGGGCCACCATGCCAGGCATATTCTGTGGTTGGAAGGTCAAGAGATGAGAACAGAATGCATGGAGATTCCAGAAATTATTTGTTTAAAGAGTATGCGAAATTTTTAGAATACTATCAACCTAAATATTTTGTTTTTGAAAATGTTGTAGGCCTTCTTTCTGCAAAAACCAAAGAAGGAGATTCATATCTTCAAATGATGCTTAATTTGTTTGAGGAAAAAGGATATTTTACTGAATACAAGATACTGGAAGCCAAAAATTTTGGTGTTTTACAAAACAGAAAGAGAGTTATCCTGATAGGAAAGAAAAATGGTAAAAAAGGGTTTTATCCTGATTTTGAAAAGATTGAGCCCAATGTTACTGTTTCCGAAATATTCAAGGATTTACCTGAAATAGTAGCTGGTTCAGGAAATTTTTATACGACCAGATACAAACCATACAATGGTAGTTATCTTTTTGAAAGTCGAATCCGGAATGGATTGGATTTTACAACACAGCATATTGCCAGACCACATACAGAACAGGATAAAGGTATTTATAAACTAGCTGTAAAAAAATGGGAAAACGGACATCAACGACTGAATTATAATGATATTCCAGCTAAATGGCAAACCCATAAAAATAAAAAAGCATTTGTTGACAGGTTTAAAGTAGTTGCAGGCGATTTGCCTTATTCACAAACTATTGTCGCTCATATCTGCAAAGATGGCCATTATTACATACATCCTGATATTAAACAAAATCGTTCCTTAACTCCAAGAGAAGCTGCCAGATTGCAAACTTTTCCTGATGACTTTTATTTTGAAGGTGCATCAGAAAAACCAAGCAGAACAGCTGCTTTCAAACAAATCGGAAATGCAGTACCACCATTAATGGCTGAAGCAATAGCTAATAAACTCAAAGAAAAAATTCTAAATGACTAATTTTCAAGTACAAACAACAAAAGCTGAACCCGATGCAAGTTCGATGATAGAAACCTTTCGTGCAATTGGTTATTCAATTGAAACTGCAATTGCAGATATTATTGATAATTCAATTTCTGCTGAAGCAAAAAATATCTGGATAAATTACGATTGGAAGGGAGAAAATACAATTATCATAATTAAAGACGATGGATATGGAATGAACCATAATGAATTAGTTCAGGCAATGAGACCCGGGAGTAAACATCCAGCTGATGAGCGTTCATTAAACGATTTAGGTCGGTTCGGACTTGGCTTAAAAACAGCATCTTTTTCGCAAACAAGAAAGTTCTCTGTTATTTCAAAAAAAAAGGATTGTTCACCTGTTTATTGGGCTTGGGATTTAGACCATGTACAAAAAGTTCAATTATGGGAACTTATTCAATACACACCATTGGAATCAGAATTGGCAATAATTGATAATCAGGAGTCTGGTACAAGTGTAATTTGGTATTGTCTGGACAGAACATTAAAAAACACAAAAGAAGAAGACACTGAATCCTTGGGGAAATTTATGGAATTAATGGAAGGGGTGAAAAAGCATCTTGAAATGGTATTTCATAGATTCTTGGAACAGGGGAAGATTAAAATCTGGTTTCAGGACAGGAAAATTGAAGCATGGGACCCATTCCTTAGAGGAGAAAACGGGATACAATCCAATGCAGAAGAATTTCTAGGTAATGGTGAAATTGTTGTGAAAGGATATGTTTTACCTCACAAATCAAAAATATCAGAACAGACATTTAAGAAAGCTGCCGGACCCAAAGGCTGGAATGAACAGCAAGGATTTTATATATACAGAAATGAACGACTATTGGTTGCTGGAAACTGGATAGGAATGTTCAGAAAAGAAGAGCATTATAAGCTTTGCCGGATAATGATAGATTTACCTAATACCGTCGATGATAAATGGCAAATTGATATTAAAAAATCCATTGCTAGACCTCCTTTAAAAATTCAGGTCCAGTTGAAGGCATATGCTAAAAATGTCAGAAACCAGGCAGTAAACGTGTATCGGCATAAGGGGAAAGTACTCCAAAGGAAATATCCCTCTTTCAAATTTACCCCTGTTTGGCTGGAAAAACAAAGACACGGTAAACGATTTTATGCTATTAACAGAAAACATCCAGTGATTAGTGAATTATTGGAAGAACCAACAAAACAAAATCTAAATGAATTAATCAGTTTTATTGAAGAAACTATTCCCGTTCCTTTAATTACAATAACTGAAAGTGAAGAACCCGAATCTCATGGAATTCCATTTGAAAACCTTGAACATGAGTTACTTATCGAAAGGATGAGGAATATTTTTAAATCAATGATTGATAATGGAAAATCCAAAGATGAAGCGATTGCCACATTATTATCAATCGAGCCATTCGATAAATATCCTGAATATGTTGAATATTTAATTAATGAAAATGAATAACAAAGCAAAAGAATTAGCTTTATTCTTTTTAAGAAATGCTGGTTGTAGTGATACTGCTACTGAAAAGCAAATAACAGATGTAATTGAAAAAACAATTCTTATACATCCTGAAACAGACCGTGAAGAACTTAAAAGACATCTGGAATCAGAGTATAAAATATGGGTTGATGATTTAAGGATTATTGAAAAAGAAGAAGCACGAAGACCTTGGCTCGCGACCAACAAATCCAAAATTGATTGGGGTTTTTGGAACAGGTATAAATGGTATTTGGAAGAAAAGAAAAAGTTTCCTCCCAAAACTGTTCAATCCATTGGAAAGCTGACAGACCGAACTCTTGATGCACTTTTTGAACCAACACAAAAAGCACAAATTGACAAAAGGGGGATGGTAGTTGGTCAGGTTCAGTCAGGGAAAACTGCAAATTATACCGGATTAATCTGCAAAGCAGCCGATGCTGGTTTCAAAATGATAATCGTTCTTGCCGGCATCCATAAAAATCTTCGAAGCCAGACACAGTTAAGACTTGATGAAGGCTTTTTAGGTTTTGATACACAACAGGAAAGAGTAAACAGAAACAATAATCTTTGGATTGGTGTTGGAGAGCCAAGAAGCAACAGGAATCTTATTGCACACTCTTTAACTTCAAGCTCAGATAACGGTGATTTTAATGCAGGTGCAGCAAATGCCCTCGCTCTGAATTTCTACACAAATGACCCAATTATTGCGGTGGTTAAAAAAAATGCATATGTGTTGAGCAGACTGGAACAGTGGCTTTCTGCACAATCTTCTGAAACAAGTAATGGCGATAAGATTATAAGAAATAAACCTTTATTAATAATTGATGATGAAGCTGATAATGCATCAATTAATACAAAAAGAGACGACCTCAACCCAACTAAAATAAACGGACAAATAAGAAATCTTTTGAGGTTGTTTCAAAAAAGTGCATATGTTGGTTATACAGCAACACCATTTGCAAATATTTTTATTCCTCTTAATGATGATAATCTTTTTCCTCGGGATTTTATCACAAATATTCCTGCTCCATCGAATTACATTGGCCCTGATAAGATATTTGGTTTTGAACCATTGGAAGATGATGAAGAGCCAACCGATACTTTACCGGTTGTACACAGAATAGATGATTATCAGTACTTTGTGCCTGACAAACACAAACGATATGACCAACTACCTGTCAATATTCCTGAATCACTTAAAACTGCGATTAAGTGTTTTATTCTTACTTGTGCAATCAGACGTTTGCGCGGACAAGGTGATGAACATAATTCCATGCTAATACATGTTTCCCGGTTTCAAGTTTGGCAAAATAGAATAAAAGAGCTTGTTGAAAATGTTTTTAATTTCTATCGTTTAGGAATTGAACAGAACAATGCAGGAATTATTGATGAAATTAGGCAAACATTTGAAACTGATTCGGAAGATTATCGGTCATACATTACAACGTCAAATCAAATTCTTAATTCGCAACTTGCCGACCTTGACCCGGCTATAGAAGTCCATGCATGGATTGATGTTTTTCCTTATCTTCATCCTGCAGCCACAAAAATTCAGGTAAAAGAAATTCATGGAGGGGCAAAAGATGTTTTAGATTATCAGGCATACGATAAAAAATATATAAAAGAAGGTGAAGAAGCCGGGCTTTCTGTTATTGTTATTGGAGGTAACAAATTATCAAGGGGTTTGACTCTTGAAGGATTATCGGTCAGCTATTATCTTCGTGCTTCCAGAATGTATGATACACTGATGCAAATGGGGCGTTGGTTTGGATATCGCCCAGGTTATGTGGATTTATGTCGTTTGTTTACTTCAAGGGAACTTAATGAATGGTTCTGTCACATTACACTGGCATCTGAAGAATTGCGCAAAGAATTCAATTATATGTCCGATATTGCTGGTAGTACACCTGAACAATATGCACTAAAAGTCAGAACTCATCCAGGAGTTTTACAAATTTCTGCAACTAACAAAATCAGAACAGCAGTAAATGTAAATATCTCGTGGTCAGGTGTTTTGATTGAATCTTACAAGTTGAGTAAGAAAAGCCTTGATATTAAGACCAACCTTGATAATTTGAACACATTAATATCTTCCTTCATTTCTGAACCCACGAATAGAAAAGGGAACTTATTGTGGGATAACATTCCTGCATCAAACATTATATCTTTTATTGGAAGTTTTAGCGCCCCGGAAAACCCAGTAGCTTCTCCTGGTAGATTAGCGGAATTTATTTTGGAAAAACAAAAGGATGATGAACTTGATATTTGGCATGTTGCATTGATGAGCAGTAATTCAAAAACCAAAGATTATATTTTGTCAGGTTCAACAAGAATATGGTTGTTTGACAGAACAGACGACGAAAAAAACAATAGCGATGAAATTTACTATATAAGAAAGTCTCATATTATCAGTCCCAATCATGAGTTTATTGATTTGACAGACGAAGAATATGAACTGGCAAAGAGAAAAACATTTGAACAAAAGAAAGCACATGAAGAATTTCCTGGATATACACAAATGCCTGATTATCCGAACGGAAACCTAGTGAGAAACGATCTGGAAATTAAAGGTGCAAGGTTTCCGTTGTTACTGTTATATCTGTTAAATCCTGAAAAAGCAGGCTTGCCTGCTTCTGAAAATCCAATAGTTGGCTTTGCTATTCGATTTCCAGGAAGTAGCAAAAACAGAACTATTACATATGCTGTTCACGAACAACTTCTAGATAAATTTGAAGTAAACGAAGACCCTGAAGATTATGACTACGAGGATTGAAAATATCTGGAATGATTTTGAACTGAATGATGCCTTAAAATCAGGTGTTGTTTTAAAAAGGTTTTCTCCTGATATAATGTCGGATTGCTTTATAGCCATGAGAATGCCGGAAAAGGTTAAAAGTATCGCATTTCGGCTGTCAAAAGGCGAATTTGACATTTCTGTATTAAACGACCTTAAAGATATTACAATTGAGACTTTACCGGATGAAACAAATTCAGATAAAATACTTTTATTGATAAGTCTTTCTGACAACTCTCTTTCTTCAATTTTTGCAGTTTTGTGTGAAGACTTATTTAACTACATTTCAAACGTAAGAGAAGATATAGAACTTGTCAAATCACTACAAAACAGATTCTTAAAATGGAAGGAATTATTTGAGTTAGCTGAAAGTCCTGGTTTATCTCCTGAAAAACAGATAGGTTTATTTGGAGAATTGTCTTTATTAAAAGAACTTATTGAAGAAACAGGTAAGATTGAAGAATGTCTTACTATCTGGGTCGGCCCTGACACAGGAATAAGAGATTTTGAAAAAAATAATACTGCAATCGAGGTTAAAACAACACAATCACATAATCATCAAAGAATCAGAGTCAGTAGTGAAAGACAGTTAGATACATCTTTACTGGAAAATTTATTCCTTTTTCATTTGTCACTTGAGAGGCGAAACGGCAATGAGAATTCACTTAATAAAATTGTTTCTGTATTATTTTCAGTTATCGGTGATAATATGCTATTAAACAATATGTTAAATCGAAAATTAATTCGTGCTGGATATTTTATACATCACGAATCTTATTATGAAAATATATCTTACGTGATAAGAGGTAAAGATTTTTACACAGTAAACGAAAATTTTCCAAGAATTGAAGAAAAAGACCTGATGAAAGGAGTTGGTGATGTGAAATATTCAATTGTTTTAACTGCTGAAACAGAGACATTTAAAACCAGTATATCAAACGTAATTGAAAAGTTGAGTTTATAATGAATATTGAAGATTTTTATAAAGAACTTTTTCAGGAAATAAAATCAGAACAGGCAACAGAAGAAGACGGTGGAATACAAGAGCAAATTTTCACTCAGATAGCCATTGATTTGCTTGCAGACGCTGGGGAAACAGAAAATGCACGTATTTGTTTCGACCGAAAAGAAGATAAACTAGGTAGAACTATGCACAAATTGAATGGTTATGCTTTATCAGAAAACTATGAAACACTCGATTTATTTATAACTGTATTTAAAGGAGTTGATGAACCATTTACATTAACCAGGCAGGAAGCAGAATCATCAATTAATCAGGTTGAACGATTTTTCAGAAATGCGGTATATAAAGACTATATCAAAGAACTCGAAGAATCTTCCGAGGTTTTTGATTTGGCTCATACTCTTGCCGAAGTCAAGGAAGTAAAAGAATTTCTGTCACGAGTAAATATTTTTGTATTAAGCAATGGTATTTTTAAATCAGAAATTAAATTCAACAAAACGATTTCTGGTTACTCAATATTTACAAGAATAATTGATATTGAGTATTTATTTAATCTTTCAGACCAGTCACATGTTCCAATAGAAATAAATTTTGAAGATTACGGGGGTATACTTCCTTGTTTGGAATCACCGTCTGAAAATGAAGATTATGAATCTTATCTTGCCCTTATACCAGGCATAACTCTTGCAAATATTTATGAAGAATATGGGTCTCGTCTTCTTGAACAGAATGTTCGTTCCTTTTTACAATTTACAGGAAAGATTAACAAGGGTATCAGAAAAACAATAAAAGAAGAACCCCATATGTTTCTGGCGTATAATAACGGGATTGCAGCAACAGCTGATGAGCTGGAGTTAAAAAATTGGCAGATGGAGGAAAAGCAATCGTTTGGGCTAAAGATTTTCAGATTGTGAATGGTGGTCAGACAACTGCATCTGTTTATCATACCTGGAAAAAAGATAAAGCGGACATTGATAAGATTTTTGTTCAAACAAAACTTACTGTTGTAAAAAAGCGAGATAATTTTAATGAAATTGTTAACCGCATTGCGGAATACGCCAATACTCAAAATAAAGTTTCAACTTCCGATTTAAGTTCGAATAAACCATTTCATGTTGAGCTTGAAAAAATTTCCAGGTCTGTCTGGGCCCAGCCTGTTGAAGGGAGTAATATTCAGACTCGGTGGTTTTATGAACGTGCAAGAGGCCAGTATAAAAATGCCCGGTTAAAGGAAGGTTTCACGCCTTCAAGACGAAAGGCTTTTGATCTTAAAAATCCGAGAGGACAAGTTATTACAAAAGAACTTCTGGCGAAATATTTAAATACTTATCAGGAAATTAGGAATGGAAAAAAACTTGTGATTGGCCCACATATTGTTGTTCAGGGAAGTCAGAAAAATTATGTGCAATTCCTGAATTATAATATGCCTGATAAACCTGATAATATTTTCTATGAAGATTCTGTCGCAAAAGCTATTATGTTTAAAACAGCAGAAAAGCTTTATGGGGTCAAGCCAAATGCTATCGGAGACATGAGATATATTACCGTTCCTTATTCATTGGCATTACTGAATCTAAAAACTGATTATAAAATTGATCTCTATAAAATCTGGAAAAACCAATCGCTTAGTGAGAATATGAAATCTGCCTTGTTTAACCTAATGGAATCAGTTGAAGATTTTATTAAGACAAACGCACCAGGTGCTTTGTATGGCGAATGGGCGAAAAAAGAAGAGTGCTGGAATGCAATAAAAGAGTCAGATATTACTATTGATTTCGATGCAATAAAAGCCGACTATATTAATCCTTCTTCTCCAAAAAGAAAAAGTATTACGGAAGATGAACAATTGAAAATTGAAATCGCAGAAGAAATTGCCAGAATAAAAGCAATTCCATCACAGATTTGGCATAAAATAGAAAACTGGGGTAGTGAAACTGGGGAATTATCAAATTACATGACAGGCATAGCTTTTAATATGGCTGGAAAAGTACGTAATAATTCTTTTATTTCAGACAGCGACAGAAAAAAAGCAATTGAGATTATTGATAAGGTAATAAATAATGCCCCTGATTTACTATATAAAATTGATGAAATTGAAAAGCAAATCAACGAAGACCATGAGGGTACTCCAGATGTGACAATTGAATTGATAAAAAAAATCGTTGATTGGGATAGAAAGAATAAACGACTGAAAGATCATCATTTCAGATTTATGTGGAATGTTGCAGAGGGAAAACATCCTTTGAATGACAAGGCAAAGAAATTTGCATTAATGAATTTGAAAACATTAAAGAAGTATGGGTTTAACGAATAGTCAGTTCACTCAGCCAAACATAATTGCAATTCGCACAGCTGTAAGGCATACTGTCATCGGGGTCTTAGACCGATTTAGGGCATGGATGCGTGGTGCCCGATATAGAATTTGTACGATCTTGCCCCAAAACAGCAAAATCAACAAAGTTAACCCTGATATAGAAAATGTTGGCTCCCCCGGTATTTTTAGTGAAAGTCTTACATTTTCTAAATTCCCGATCAAAGTTGGTAGAGGCTGTTGAGCGGAATTGATTCGCCCGACCCTGCCGCTTGCTTGCGAGAATTCGGGTATTATAGGGGTTTGCAGTCTAAAGTGGAATCGAAGATTCGGATGTTTTATTCAAATATTTCAGACTTTTTGATTCCTTTAATTGCGTTTTTTCGGGTAATCAGGTAAATAATAAAATGGAATAATAGACCTAATCCCCAAAAAACAGCAGTTAAATGTACAGTTCTGACATTCTCATATTCTGATTGTAAGCCAATTAAAAACCAAAGTTCACCAATTAGATTACAAAATATGTATGTGACTAAGTGGAAACGGAATCCAACATCATATAATGGTAAATTCATTTTGTCCTTTTTGCCAAATATCCAACCTATTGTAAACACCAATATCCCATAGATTACAGCAACAATCCAGACAGTGCTGAATAGACGATTTTGAAGCATAGAACTTAATGAGAACCTAAAAGCAATTGTCAAGACAACCAGCCCAAAGGTAAATGCGATTAAATTTTTTGTTATTGTTTTCATTTTTTATCCTCCGATAAGATTAATTTTTTAATTTGTTCGCTAAAAAAAAGATTTATATTTCTCTCAATAAAACGATTGAGCAATTCAAATCCTAATTCTGTCAAGAAATAGTATTTACGGTCGGGACCTTTATTTCCTACACCTGTTTCAAAATCAACAACTCCGACATGCTGATACTTTCTTAGATTACGGTAGAGACTTTGACTTTCACAGGTCATAGTGTGATTAGATTGTTCTTCAACAAAGGACTTAATTTCATCGACATATTTTTCCCCATCTTTTAATGAGAGAAAAATCCAGAGGGTCAATTGACCTTTTTTATAAGTTTCTTCCCATGCAGATAATAATTCAGATAAATGATTATTTTTACTCATGATTTAGTCTTTTTGTATTAATCATCTTGTATAATACAAATGTAATAATAAAATATTGAGAAAAACAAATAAATTAGAAAAAAAAGTGATTAGAATAGATCGCCAGCCGCTAACACTTAGCCTCCGATCAAGCGTTGTTTGTGCTCGCTTGATGCTGGAGGCTCCGTTGAACCAAACATTCTTGCGGAGGCCTCATCATTAAAATTTATAAATCAATAATTTATATAGGGCCTGCTGAATAACGCTTAAATTATTAGTAATAATTATTTATATTGCATAGTTCCATTTAAGGTGGAAGGTTTTTCATCAGTATAAAATTAGTCTAAGTTATTGGTCTGATGGAACTCGCATGATTGATTTTATACATCAACTTTTGTGGCAATCTTTGCCATGCTCGTTTCATGCAAATCTTTAAAAATGTTTGCATCTGTAAATGTTAATTGTCAACATATCACAATTCAAAAGAATGTCACAATAATGAACGATTTTAACTATTTAAAAGTTGCAGTGGCCTGTCCGCTTTCCGGTCCTGCAGATGGCGGGAAGCCAAAATGGGCGACGTTCATGGTCTTGCGTAATGCCCGGAAATGAATACTACGACCTATTTGTTCAGACAGGGCACACCCTGCCTGAAGGGCATGTCCTGTATCAATATGAATAGATATGGATAAATTTCAAAATAAATACCGCATTCCGTCTGCCCGTTTGCAATCCTGGGATTATCGGTGGGCAGGTGCCTATTTTATTACCATTTGTACGAAGAATAGGTTCCATTATTTTGGTGAAATACATGATGGTAAAATGCAATTGTCGCATATTGGCATCATTGCAGATATATTGTGGTATCAAATTCCACATCATACGCAAAATGTTGAATTAGGCGAATTCGTGGTCATGCCTAATCATATTCATGGTATTTTGATTATTACAAATGACAGGAATGATGACGGGAATGATGACGGGAACAGGAATGGTGATGGTAACGGTAACGGGGATAATTGTGACGGGGGCGGGGATGGGAATGGGAATAATGGTGACGGTGACGGTAATGGTAATGGTAATGGCAATGGCAACGATAATGATAACGCGAACGGGAACGCGAACGGGAATGGGGACGGGGACGGGAACGGGAACGGGAACGGGAACCCGAACGGGAACGGGAACGGGAATGGGGACGGGAATGGGGACGGGATCGTAGAGACAGGGCATGCCCTGTCTCTACAATCGCCCAACCAATCGCCCAACCAATCCAATAACCAATCCAATAACCAACCGAATAACCAACCGAATAACCAATCCGACAACCAATCGGAATCCATCCCGAAAACCATCGGTCAACAACGATTTCAAAATATCGGGAAAAATTCCATTTCGTCCATTGTAGGTTCCTACAAATCTGCCGTATCAAAACATGCCCATCGTTTAGGTTTTGAATTTCAATGGCAAACCCGTTTTTATGACAATATCATCCGGGATGATAAATCGTTTCAAAAAATTACATCTTATATCACAAACAATCCTAAAAATTGGGAGGAAGATAAATTTTTAGATGCAAAATAACATAACAGCAAATGAACCGTACAGACACGACAATCCCTGTCGCAACTATATTGGAAACACCCTTTGGAAAATCGCAGACGAATTGCACGGAGCAATGAATGGCAGATTTTCCGGTGATGCTTTCGAATATTTGATTGGTCAATTTGCAGCAGGACTGCCCTCAAATTGTTTTTACCGACAGGTCTTTATGTTTGCACATTGATATTAAAATTACAGGAGCATAAAAGGTTGACGATATTTTTATAACGGGCTCATAATATAATTCTTGAATTTATGTTTTAAGTTTTAAAAGACGAGTGCAGTCTAAAAAGCCTTTTGACCCCTAAATCCCCTAAAGGGGACTTTTTTCGAACTGCTGATTTTTTAGCAGTTCCCCTTTAGGGGTCAGGGGTAAAAATGGTAAAAATCAGCAGTTTGAAGGCTTTTTATACTGCACTCAAAGATAATCATTCAAATAATATTGCGTTAAATTAATCTTTAATTCAAATAAAATGAGCATGATGAAAAAATTATTATTATTAACTGTGACGATTCTCTCAACATTGCATTTATTTTCCCAGACTGAAAAAGGAGAAATTATCATCTCACTTGACGGAAATTATAGGCAATCAACCACAGAAAATGGTGTCACACATAACCAAAATATGACAGAAGGAAAATATTTAGACATCGGAACTTCCATAGGATATTTTATTAATAGCAGATTAATTGCAGGAATCGGATTAGACTATAACTGGGATAAAGAAGTCAGAGAAAATAGTTTGATGATTAATAGCTATTATCAGGCTGAAGTGACCAATGTTAAATCCCATGTTTTTTTACCAAATATGTATTTAGGATATTATTACCCGATTACTACCAATTTGTATATTAATGCAAGCCTGAAATTCAGCTATGGAAAAATTAAATCTGAGTATGATACTTTTTGGGCTGGGAGTGCCTATAATCCGTCAAATACCTCAATTGAATTAACAGATGATTATTCTGCAAGCGGACAAGAAGGGACGTCAAAAGTTGATTTTTTTAGTGTTGATATCATTCCGGAATTAACATATTTTTTCTCTTCAAGATTTAGTATTTATGTTGGTTTGGGAGGAGTGAGCTATTCTCTGTTAGAATGGGATACGGATAATTCAAGTTGGAACGTTAATTTTAATCCAAGTTACTGGAAGACTGGTATTAAAATAAGAATATAGAAAATGCCATCTGACAGCGCCATTATATGCCGGCCGTGGCATCCACAGTATATTGAGGGTTTGGCGGCAAGCGTAACACAGCAAATGGCACTTTAAGGACAAACACTAATCAGGATTGATGCTCTTCCAACCAAAACAATTCCGGAATGACATTATCACAAGTTTTTATTATGGAATCTATTATCCCCGCTTCAGAAATCAACCGGCGACTTGTTCGTTTTCGTGAAATAATGAATGCTCAGAATCCGGAATGGGAGATGGGTATTATCTTCAGTAAAATCAACCTTTTGTATTTTACGGGTTCTATGCCTGACGGGATGTTGATTATTCCCCGGGATGGGGGAGCCATCTTGTGGGTAAGGAAAAGCTTTGAGCGTACTTCCAGAGAATCGGAATTTGATGATATCCGACCTATGAGCAGTTACAGGGATGCCGCTGCTGTTTACAGTCAAATTCCCAAAGAGGTATATCTGGAGGCAGAGTTTGTGCCTTTGGCCATGTTTGAAAGAATCCGTAAACATTTTGCTTTTGAACGTTTTCATCCTCTCGATTTGCAAGTGTCAATGGCCAGAGCGGTGAAAAGTCCTTTGGAACTGAGTTTTATGGAAAAGGCCGGAGCTATCCATCGACGGGTTCTCGAAGACCTGGTGCCACATATACTGAGAGAAGGAATGACTGAGGCTGATCTCTCCGGTGAACTATACCGGTTGATGGTGCAGGAAGGACATCAGGGGATTGCCCGTTTTGCCATGTTGGATACAGAAATTGTGGTGGCCCAACTGGGATTTGGCGAGAGTTCGTTGTACCCCACCAATTTCGACGGGCCCGGAGGCAATCGTGGATTGAATGCTGCGGTACCTGGCCTGGGCAGCAGAGAAAGAAAACTGCAGAAAGGGGATCTGGTATTTGTGGATATGGGACTGGGGGTAAATGGCTATCATTCCGATAAAACCATGACTTATATGTTTGGGAAGCAGCTATCTGAAGAGGTGCAGAGCATTCACAAACAATGTGTGAAGATTCAGAATCAAGTGGCTGCGATGTTGAAACCTGGTAATACTCCGGAAAATATCTATGAAACCATTATGGATGCACTCAGTCCTGAGTTTAAAGAAAATTTTATGGGTTTTTGGCGATCGTACCGTGAAGTTTCTGGGGCATGGCATTGGCCTCACTGTGGACGAGTTGCCTGTGCTGGCCAAAGGTTTTAAAACGCCATTGGAAGAAAATATGGTATTTGCTGTGGAACCTAAAAAAGGAATCGATGGTGTTGGAATGGTGGGGATAGAAAATACTTTTGTGGTGACACCTGCCGGTGGGCGTTGCATCACAGGAGATAATCCGGGGTTGATAATGGTTGAGTAAGAAAATATCAGAGATTGACCCCAATTTGTTGAGGCAGGCTTTTGGAAAATGGGAAGAGCCTTTGTTTTTCAGATTTTTGCTTGTTTTGAAAGTAAATAGAAATTTCCCTTTTGATACTGCAGAGATGAAAACCTACCGCTTGAATTTTTTCAACAAATCGGTGGCCATATTATTACAGGAAACACAAGGACGAATGTAATGGATATAGTAGTAGTCCTGATAGAATAAAAAGAAGGGAAAAATAGTCAGAGAGTGCCGACAAATTACTACTTTTATTGTCAGCGACAACAAGAGTAATAATAACAGTCGGGTTTTCCCCTCACCGGGACGTTTTTTAAAGTGCCTGAGTTGAGTCCCGAAATGTGTCGGGGCAGGCAGTGTGCCGGGAATTGAAAACCCTGATTTCATTAAAACAACCATAATTTTGTCAACAAATATGCTTTTTAGACCGGACTAATATTATCAATTATAGAACTAAGCTACTATGATACAAACAGAAAACAGAACAGCAGTAATAAGAGAAAAAATAGAGAATATTTACAAGTATCTGCATCGGCACAAAGAATATATTAACCGGTTAAATGTTTTTCCTGTTCCCGATGGCGATACTGGCCTTAATATGACGCTGACCATACAAGGTGCTTTGGCAAATATGCAGAATTATGAAAAAGAATCAATTTCAACAGGAGAATATTTGAAAAATTTTGCTGAGCAAATGCTCCTTAACAGCAGGGGGTGTTCAGGAGTAATCCTATCTCTCTATTGTCAGGGTATTGCACAAGTTATTGAGAATAACGACTTTTCTAACGATAATCTGTTGAAAGCTTTTGAAAACGGATATAAAAATGCTTACGAAGGTACTGAGGATCCAAAGGAAGGAACTATGCTTACTTTAATGCGTGAATTTAAAGATAAGTATGGTGAAATTATGAAAGAAGAGGATGACCCTTCAGTGATTATAAAAAAATGTATCCCTCATTTAAAAGAAGTTCTTAAAAAAACTCCGGATATGTTGCTGGTATTAAAACAAGCCGGTGTTGTAGATTCCGGTGGTGCAGGATTTCTTATTATTCTTCAGGGAATTAACAGGGAATTAAAATTAAACGGAATAGCTGTCGGCAGTTTACCCGTTTCAATTATACTTAACATAAATAGAGCTACAAAAAAATATCTTAATGGTAAATTTGCAAATTTTACTAAAAATTCTATCGAAGCTTTGCTCCCGAATATTGATATTGCACAGGTGCATAATTTAAGATTGCATAATATATTTGAAGATGTTAAACATTTTATTAACAATCTGCAAAGAAACGGGAATAATTTTTTAAATAAAAAAGCAATTATTAATGATTTGGAAGACATGAAAAATTCATGGAATCCGGAAATTAAATTAAAATACTGTACTGAATTTATTTTAGAAACAAACAAAATATCATCGAAAGAACAAATAAAAGAAATTATCGGCGGATACGGAGACAGCCTGATAATACTTAACAGCGGCGATAAATATAAAGTTCATATACATACAGATAAACCTGAATCTGTTTTTAAAGATGTTTCAAAATACGGCGAGCTTATTTTTACCAAAGTAGATGATATGAAAAAACAACACAAAAACCTCATAAGTAATGATACTATTGATTATGAAAGAGAAAAAAGTGTTTTTTGTTTGGTTTCCGGTAAAGGATTTGCTGATATTCTTAAAAATCTCGGTGCCGATGATGTTTTCTGCTATGGCAAAAATAAGCCTTCTGTTGAACGTATCGTTAAAGAGTTAAACAGATTGAAAACAAAAAATATAATTGTTGCTGCCGATGATAAAGATATTTTAATGGCACTTAAATATGCTGCTTCGCTTAGTAAATCAAATGTTCATATTGTTGAATCTAATAATGTAATCTCTCTTATAAGCATGGTGATGAATATTTCAAAAGAATTAGATATTACCACAACGCTTGAGTCAGTGATGAATAGTCTTAATGATATTCGTTTTTGTGGAATTGCCAGGGCTGTCAGAGATACTACAACGGAAAATGGTAAAAAAGTAAACAAAAAGGATTTTTTTACAATTTACAATGGCAAAATTATTCTTTCTGATAAAAATTTAGCAACACTTATCATTAATACCATTAAAAAATTGGTAAAAGACGAAAGTCTGATATCAATATACAAAGGGATTCCTGCAAAAAAAGACCAAAATCTTAATCTTATTCCTAAGCTGAAAAAATCTTTTCCCGATTATGAATTTGAGGAATATTACGGTGGTCAATATCAATATAATTATTATATAACTTTTGAATAACTCTTAAAAATTTTAAAAAATGGATAAGAAAATTTTAATTATCACAGGCGATAATCTTGGTCTTTCTAAAGAGCAAATAGATTATCCTGATGTCGAAATTTTAAAATATCCTGTTGTAGTTGACGGTAAAGAATATCGCGAAAGTAACGAATACACTGCACAATGGCTCAATGAAAAATTTCTGAAAGAAAAAGTTGTTGCTAAAACAGCTTCAATTATAAAAGGAGAGCTTGTGGAGATAGTAGAAAAAAATAAAGATAAATATGACCTGATCATTCATGTCGTGATGAGCAGTGTAATGTCAGCAGCAACCTTTGCTATCGCTAATAGTGTAAAGGAAATGTATAAAAATACTATTCCGATTATCAATATTGACAGCAGGCAAGTTATGGCAGGTGTAGGAAACGTTCTCCTGGGAGTTATTGATATCATTAAAAAGAATAACAACATGGATGATATTGTCAAATTATCACAGGAAGTTGTTCAAAATACCTTTAGCTATTTTGTTATGGCAGACCTGAACTATCTTTATAGAGGAGGTAGAATTGGAAAAGCAAAAGCATTGATGGGTTCTGTTTTGCATATTATTCCAATTCTCGGACTGATGGGCGATGATAAAGAAGGTCAATTCGTTCCGCTTGGAAAAAAAAGAACTTTCAAACAAGTAAACTCACAAATTATTAAGTTAATAAAAGCCAAAATGGCTGAAAAACCGGCAACCCTCATTAAAAGATTAAATATAGTCGGGTTTGGAGATAATAAAGACGCTTTTTCTGATTTAGAAGAAAAATTAAAAACAATACCCTGTAATGATTTTATTATAGGGAAAGCCGATTTTGCCGCTGCTGTTCACTGCGGGCCAAAATCATATACTGTTTCGATGACTATTTAAATCTTACAATTATGGATACTTATTTAACATATATTTTATGCTTATTATCAGGATATCTAACAGGGTCAATATTGTTTGCCTGGGTTATTACAAAACTGGTAAAAGGAGTAGATATCAGAGACTTGGGTAATAATAACCCCGGAACCTATAATACTTTTAGAAATGTAGGCCGGTTTTGGGGAATTTTAACCGGACTTTTAGACAGTTCGAAGGCATTAATACCAATGCTTCTTGCAAACCATTTTTTTAATTTATCCACAATTTCGCTGGGGCTAATCGGTATCGGAGCAATAATAGGGCACGGTTATCCTCTGTTCTTTAATTTTAAAGGAGGACGTGCTGCCGGAACATTGATGGGAGTATATTTATTTTTTATTCCTGATGAACTGCTTATTGCTTTTGTTATTATTCCATTGATCGTTTTTTCTCTGATTAAAAAGGACTATGGTTTTTGGACACCACTGGGGATAATCACTTTTAGTGCTGTTTCTTGTTTATTTTTTCATCACACAATGGATGTAAAAATTATGGTTTGGGCTGCCGGCTTAGTTGGATTATATTTTAACAGAGATTTTCTTTCAACAAGAGTAAAATTCTACTTTGACAGATTAAAAAAAGTGACTTAGTTCTATTCTTTTTATCTCTTTGTGATTTAAAGCAATACGTATTTTTATTGTAAGCGATCTTTAATTAATAAAATATTTCTTTTTGTAAAAAGCCCTATCCCAATGAGAATAAAAACAAATCCAACAATAAAAATTGGCCAGTAAAAATTTTCGGGATAGTATTGAACAGATAATTTTAAAATGTCTTTAGCCTGCAGTGACCAAATATCGGCAGCCGAATAATGACTGATTATAAACCTTATATAGTCCTGGGTAAAAGATATAATTATTATTACAGAGCCTGTTATTAACATTACAAGTTCATGAGCCTTTAAGTGAACGTGTTCATTGCGTGCGGAAAAATAAAGTATTAGCAAAGCTAATAAAATCATCAGAAAAGATAGAATTATCGGGGCTATTACAGGGCCAACCCAGGTTACGGGCAGTAAGAACAGAATATCCATTGTTATTAAAGATTCCGGCCAGTTTATTAATATTTTCAGAAAGATATAGTAGAAAATATCCCAAACGGCAAAAGAATATAAAAAGTAAGCAAATCTTGTAGTCGTTGATTTGCCTGTAAGAATACCAACAGAAAGAAGCATAAGCAAAGAAAAGGCTTCTCTTAGAATTTCTGTTGTTGCAAGCCTCCTTTCGACAGGCTGTAAAGGGAAAGCAAATCCATTGGGATATATAATTTCCCTTAGGTAAATTACAATTGCACTTTCGAAAAAGCCCATCGAAACAGCAAAAACTGTTAACCAGAATATAGTCTTTGGTTTCATCCGTATAAAATTAGTCTAAGTTATTGGTCTGATGCAACTTATTATGTTTTAATTGATTTTAGATTCTTCGCTCCGCTCAGAATGACAGACTGTCTAATGTCATTCTGAGGAGGTAACGACGAAGAATCTGTTTCTTGTTTTTGGTTTCTTAGATGATTAGAGGTTAAATGATGTTTATACATGTTCTTTTGTGACAATCTTTGTCATGCTCGTTTCATCTTTTGTTAGTGAATTAAAGTTTCCACATCGAATATTGAAGTTCGCATAATATGCTGTCGGCAATATCTGTTTTTCATGGAGATTACCGCGTCAATTCCGTTTTCAAATTCAAGTAACGCACCCTCTTGTTTCTTGCGGCTGGAACTACAGTTGCGCCTCTGTTCGCGAATTCAATGCACATGCTTTTCCAATTTCAGACGAGGCTCCGGTAATAACCGTAACCATTTCGGAGATATCATTCATAGTTATATTGTTTTAAAATAACATCTACTTCTTTTATGCTGTCTGTTTTCTAGTTTATCCCAAAGGTTCTGCGCTGATAAATTATGTTCCAGCTCACGTGTGGTTTCTATATATTTTATCCCTTCTGACACAATCGCGCTACCTATATGATTAAAGATTAAGGCATTTACACCTTTGTTCCTATAATCGCTATGGATTGCGATAAGTAAGGTGTCGATTGTGTCATTGACACGAAGCGCTTTTTGAATATGCAGAAATCCAAAAGGGAATAAACGGCCCCGGCACTTTTGTAATGCCTTGGAAAGTGAGGGCAGGCATATACCAAAACCAATCACATTATTTTCAGCATTCAGTATTATTGAAACAAATTTTAATCTCAGCAATGGGATGAACTGTTTTTTCAGAGCATCTATTTGGTTGGGAGTAAGTCCTGAAAAACCATGTATGCTTTCGTATTCCTTATTTAGAAGTTGGAAGATTTGGTCTGCATAATTTAGAACCTCTTTTTTTGATTTTAATTTCACGCTTTGCAATTTATACCGATCGGCAATCGACCTGGCTATCTGGCTGTATCTTACCGGTATTTTATCAGGAACAGTTACCCTGAATTCAACCCAGTCAACTTCCTTCTCAAAGCCCAATTGTTCAATCATCTGAGAGTAATAAGGATAGTTATATTTGCCGTAGGCTGTCGGGATTTCGTCAAAACCTTCGATAAGAATGCCTGAAGCATCAAATTCGGAAAATCCGAGAGGGCCATGAATGCCAGCGGCCCCTTTTTCGTTGGCAAATTTTACAACTTCCTGAATCAGGGCTTTTAAAACATCAATATCCTCTATAAAATCAAGCCAACCAAAGCGAACCAGTTGCTTACCAACCTTTTTGTTGTACTTATGATTTATGATTCCTGCTATTCGCCCAACGATGGTATTGCTCTCATTGTAGGCCAACCAGTATTTGGCTTCACAAAAGTCAAAAGCAGGGTTTTTATCTTTTGATAAGGTTTCCAGCTCTGCTGAAATTAGTGGCGGTACATAAAAATTATTCTTCTTATAAAGTTTATTTGGGAATTTGATAAATTTTTTTAAGTCGTTTTTGCTTGTAATCTCTTTGATTGTTATTTTCATACAGTAATGTCTTAATATTAAAGGTAGTATTTACTAATTATCCGATAAAACAGTTTTTCAGGTAGTATTCTTTTCAGGAACACTGAAAATTTTTGCAAAGGTGAGGCTATAACTTGTCTTACAGGTGTGTTCTTCTTATTAATAAGTTTCTCTATTCTTTTGGCTAATTTATCCGGGTGTAAACCGTTTTTTTCATCTTGTTCAATTTTGGAAAGCGTTTTACCAAAAGTTGGATAAACAGCTGTGAAATCGTCCTTTTCAGCACATAGCCTGTTGGCTGTAAATCGCGTGGCAAAGTCACCCGGGTTAATTACTGTAACTTTAATGTTGAATGGTTTGACCTCGTGATATAAAGCCTGGCAAAAGCCTTCGAGGGCGAACTTGCCGGCTGAATAAATTCCCTGATAGGGTAAACCTGTCAAACCGCCTATGGAGCTGATAGATATAATTAGACCGCCTGACTGCTTGCGCATAATTGGCAATACCGCTTGAGTCACTCTCACGGCTCCAAGAAAATTAACATCCATCAGGTGTTGGACATCAGTAATTTTGGTAAATTCAAGAGGAGCTGCAATCCCTGCACCGGCATTATTTATCAGCACATCAATGCGACCTTCCTTTTGATACACCTCATTGATAGCTTGTTTAACGGATTCATCTGAAACTACATCCATGTAAAGGTGATTGACATTAGGTACTGAGTCAACTTCTCTACGCACAGTTCCGTAAACCCGGTAATCGCCTTTTGCAAGCCGTTGAGCAATGGCAAAACCAAAACCGGATGATACACCCGTTATTAAAACCACTTTCATCAGTATATAATTAGTCTAAGTTATTGGTCTGATGGAACTCGCATGCAAGATTTATACATATTCTTATTGTGGAAAACCTATCTATGTTCATTTCATCTTAAATCTTAAATCTAAAAATCTGATAATCTATTAAGGCTATCTTCGTCATGCTCGTTTCATAGTTGTAGTTTTGTTGGCATTATTATTCTATGCGTTGAAAACAGGGTGCTACATCGAGTTCTTTAAAAGCTTTGATTATCTTTTCTATCGCTACATCGAGTTGTTCGTAAGTGTGTGTAGCCATAAGGGAGAAACGTATCAGGGCATCCTCCTTTGGAACCGCAGGAGAAACAACAGGATTTACGAAAATACCCTCATCAAGCAGTATGCGGGCCAATTTCAAAACTTTCTTATCATCCCTCACATATAACGGGATAATCGGAGTTTCACTTTTACCTGTATCAATACCGGCACTAATGAAAGCCTGGTGTGCGTATTTGGTTAAATCCCAAAGATGCTTGATTCGTTCAGGTTCATCAAGCATAATATCAATGGCAGCACTTACGCTTGCAACCGACGCAGGGGGCATACTTGCGCTAAAAATCAATGCACGGGCATTATGCTTTAAAAAGTTAATTACTTCTTTGTCGCCGGCAATAAACCCACCTATTGAGGCCAACGATTTGGAAAAAGTACCCATAATTAAATCTACATCCTGAGTCAGATTAAAATGGGAGGATGTACCTCTGCCATTTTGCCCGATTACCCCGATTGCATGGGCATCATCAACCATTAAGCTCGCATTGTATTTTTCTTTCAATCGCACAATTTCCGGTAAATTAACAATATCCCCTTCCATAGAAAATATGCCATCAACAACAATCAGTTTATTTTTGTCGGGTTCACAAAGCATTAGCTTCGATTCAAGCGAGGACATATCGTTGTGGGCAAACTTAAGTATTCTGCCAAAGGACAACCTGCTTCCCTCAATGATGGAAGCATGGTCCTGAGAATCGAGTAAAAGGTATTCGTTGCGGCCACAGAGAGCTGAAATTGTTCCAAGATTCGCTTGAAAACCTGTAGTAAAGCAAACGGCTTCGTCCTTGCCAACCAGTTTGGCCAACTTCTCTTCCAGCTCAAGGTGAATATCGAGTGTCCCGTTAAGGAACCGGGAACCAGAGCAGCTGGTACCATATTTTTCGATAGCTTTTATGGCGGCCTCTTTAATCTTAGGATGATTTGACAGGCCCAGATAGCTGTTAGAACCAAACATTAAAACCCTCTTCCCGTTAATGGTTACTTCAGAATCCTGCCCGGATTTGATTGCCCTAAAGTAGGGATAAATACCTGCAGCCATTAGCTGCTGAGGGATATCATACTGTTTGTATCTTTCTGAAAGTATTTTCATAGGATTAATAATTAATAGTTTATGTTTTTCAATGATTCCATTTCGTTTAAAGGTTCAATTATAGGTGGGCGTTTTTTGAACACCACAAACTCGGCAAGAACAAAATTCACAATGCCGGATATTAACAATGCCGCCAGATTGCAGAATACCACATCCCAACCAAATAGTTTCTCGAACAGCAGCAGAAATGCCATTTTAACAATAAATCCCAAAACACAGGAAATGTTGAAAATGGCAAAGCGGGCTATAAAAGTCTTTATGTTTTTTGTTGATATTCGCTTGCGCCATATCCAGTAGTAGGACAATAAGAAATTTGAAAATACCGCAAACTCAAACGAAATAGTTGGTGCCACTATGTAATGTCCAATATATGAGGAAAAAATGTAGGATGAGAGCCCCCATAAAACCAGGGTATCGACTAACGTGCCAATAAGGCGGCTGGCTACGAATTTTATATATTTAATTGCCATAAATTTTGTTTTAATATTTGAGAGGGTCGATTTTAGCGTATTTATTCTTATCTATCAAAAAGTTAACCAGGTAAATAATGAAAAGAATAAAAGCAATAACAATTCCTATGACATCAAACAGACTTAAAACGACACCACTAAGTACAAAATACTGGTTTCCTGTCGGGTAATATATAAAAAGTGTGTTTATAAGGATAACAATTAAACGAAATTCAGTGGGGCCTAGTTTACTGTAAGTGATCCTGAATTCCCCTTTAAGGTAGGTATTGATGTATGTTAAAACTGATAAGAGCAAATACCCTGCGAGAATAAGCATGGCTACTGCAAAGTTTATGTATGGAGAAAGCCCTGCACCCACACAAATGACGAAAATCGTTAAGCCATCAATAGTGTGATCAATAAAAAATCCATATATCGGACGTTGAGCATTCCTTATACGAGCCAGTGTTCCATCAAGGCTGTCGCCATACCAGTTCACTAACAAGCCAAAAGAGGCTAACCAAAGAAAATGGCTCTCCAGGTTGGAAAGTATATAACCTGCACTTGAAATTAAGGCACCAATAAATCCTATTACCGTTAAATGGTCTGAATTAATTTTTTGAGGTATTCTTAGTGCCATCCAAACTAACGCTTTCTTCTCCAGGCTGTTTAAAATGGATGTTTGTATTCTTACTTCGGGTTTTTTACTGTTCGTCATATTAGTTATAGTTAGTTTTGGTTTTAAAAATCATGAGTGTAGTATAAAAAGCCTTCAAACTGCTGATTTTTAACATTTTTACCCCTGACCCCTAAAGGGGAAGTGCTAAAAATCAGCAGTTTGAAAAAGTCCCCTTTAGGGGGGGTAGGGGTCAAAAGGCTTTTTAGACTGCTCTCAATCATGTGGTAAAACCTTTATTCAATATGTTTATTAACCTATCAAAGTAAGGTGAAAATTTCTCGTATTTATTTTGTAAAAAAAATGGTATTTCAAGACCTTTCAGTACCATTAAAAACATATCCAGCAAAACATCTATTTCAGTGACTAAGGTAATCTCGCCTGCCTGAACACCTTGAAGAATGATTTTTTTCAGATTTTCTTTTTCCCACGTATCCAAATCAGTTCTAAGGTCGTCAATAAAGCGGAAGTGCTCAAAAAAATCGGCTTTTAGCATTTCATGGTAGTTGGCTGCACTATTTAAAATTTCCATCCGTGTAACAAGGTATTTTCTGATTTTATCCGATGCTTTTAGATCAGGATTACTGACAATAGTTGACAACTGACTCTTTAACCTGGTCATTTCATTGGCAACAACCTCCTTAAATAAATCTTCTTTGCTCGTAAAATGGTAGTATAGTGAGCCTTTAGCTTTGCGTGCAACTTTTGCGATTTCGTCCATTGAGGTTTTGTGAAACCCGAACCGGCTAAACAGTTGGTTTGCAACTCTTAATATTGAATCTTTAGTGGAATTTATGCTCATATTCTTTTTGTACTAAAATTGTTTTATAGTACAAAAATGGAAATTTTTCAGTAATTCAAAAAATTTTTTAATTTTTTTTATTCTGTGAGTACGTTATAAGAAGCATCTTTTTGTCAAAATCAAGGCGTTTAAATTTTTGTACTAAAGTTAACCCGCTGTGAATGACGATTCAAGAAATTTAAAACAACAATGAATTTGGCACCAAAAATACTTTTTAGGCCGGGCTTATAAATATTTATGCACAATGTTTTGGCTGCTATTGTTAATAACTTTTTTGCGGATTTAATGTTATATTTTAAGTGGAATTTGTTTGTATTTGAAATGAAACGTAAATTAAAATATATAAAAATGAACAGATTGGAAAACAAAGTCGCTATCATCACCGGTGCGGCTGGTGGTATGGGCGCTGCAGAAGCAAAACTATTTGCCAAAGAAGGGGCAAAGGTAATTATTACTGATGTACAGGAAGAAAAATTAAAAGCCGTTGCCGCTGAAATAAAGGCTAATGGTGGTGTTGTGGAATACGTCGTCCATGATGTAAGTTTGGAAGACAGTTGGAATACAGTAGCTCAAAAAGCAGAGACAGCTTTTGGAAAAATTGACATACTGGTTAATAATGCAGGTGTTCTTGGGAATATAATGGCACCATTGGAAGAAAGAACTGTAGAAGAATTCAACAAAGTACTTTCGATTAATCTTTTAGGTCAGTTTATAGGGGTTAAAACCGTTGTCCCTTATATGAAAAAAGAAGGAGCAGGTTCTATCATCAATATTTCATCCGTAGGGGGCATTATTGGTGGAGGAAATGGTACGGCTTATACGGCATCAAAAGGTGGTTCAAGAATCTACACAAAAGGTGCAGCAGTTGAATTAGCTAAGGATAACATTCGTGTCAATTCCGTTCATCCAGGCTATGTTGAAACTCCCATGACGACGCAGATGAAAGGTTCCGATGATTTTAAAAAGGGTTCACTTTCTTCAACACCTATGGGTAGAGGGGCCAAATTAGAAGAAATTGCGTATGGTGTTTTATTTCTTGCCTCTGATGAATCTTCTTATATAACAGGCTCTGAATTGGTTATTGATGGTGGACTGACCGCACAATAATCATATTATCTTGATGGTTTATTGATGGGAGAGGATGCTTTTTAGTTATTTTTGGCTCTGGCCTGTCCAGGAAAGGAATTTATCGTTGATGTAAACTTGCATAAAAGCCCAAAGGGCAACTTCATTGAAATTAACGAAGCATATAGCTTATCCTTATCTTATAAATTACAAAGGACAATATCATGATCGAAGTGGCAGTACCAAACAGGAATTAAAAGAAGCTGCACTCGATAAATTTATGCTTCAAAAAAGGCAACAGGTAAATCCTACTGCCTTTTTTCAGGGCCCAACTGTGCTTTAATTTAAAATATTACCACCATGTGTATTATTCTTTATTCTCTCTTATTTTATCTACCAAATAATTCAATTGTTTAACTTCGTCCATAGATAAATTTTTCAATAAAGTATCTACTTTCTGTTCGCAAATGAACATCTTATCCAGTAATTCCAAGCCCTTTGTGTTAATTTCGACAGATTTTTGCCGCCTGTCGTCCGGATTTTCCTTCCGGCTCAGTAATCCTTTTTCAAAAAGTCTGTCAACAATTCGGCTTACATCCGAATCTTTGTCAAGCATTCGCTGTTTTATAAAACCAATAGAAAGAGGTGCCTGGGAACGAAAACCACGAAGTATTCTTAAAACATTGTACTGCGGTTCGGTAAGTCCGTGCGCTTTAAGTGATTTATGAAACTTATGACTTAACAATTTGACCGTATAGGTCAAATTGATAAATCCCTTGTGGTATTCATTCCGAAACTTTCCATTAATTTCTTCTTCGATAGACATTTTTATTTTAATTTAAAAAAATCGGGATTTCTTAAATAGAAACCTACCCAGACAAGAAGAAGAACAACCACGGGCAATGCAATGCTCATGCCACCTGTCATGTGAATGATAATAGCGCCTCCCATGTAAGAACTCAATAGCAAAGTTCCAAAATTATTTGTTTTTGGAAACAAGTACAATAAGGCAGAAGCAATTTCACCAAGGGCAATAATAATCCGCCAATCGGCTAAGTGCATTTGTTCCATTTGTTCGGGATGAAGGAATAATTTTCCACTTGCACTATATAAATATTGTGCTGTTAATAAGCCTGCAATTACCCATGCAGCTATTTTTCTTGTTTTTGAAATTTCTGTTGTCATCACGTCAAGATTTAAGATTATTATTTGACATTTAATTACGTATTATTTTCGGCCGATACTTCTGCCCCAATTCCGTAAGATACGTTCTTAAACCTCCATATCCCACGGGGTCACCCATAGCATCGTCCATCACATGCCAAGGGCCACCACCGTGAGGGATAAAATATACAGCCAATTTTCCACAAATTTGTAATTATTCTCTTAGTGTTTTTAAAGCATTTCCCCAGCTGTTCAATTGGTCTAACATTGTTTTTAAGTTGTCAGCATGTAATGGCGCTGGTTTAAAAACACTAAAGTTTTCGAAATCGGTATACAACGACAGCAATACCTGAGCCCGAACATGAGCGACTTGTAATTCACTCAAAACCAGCCGAAGTTGCTCTACAGCTCGTGCACCCCCTGCAGAACCATAGGTTACAAAACCGGCCGCTTTATTGTTCCATTCGGCATACAAATAGTCCAATGCATTTTTCAGGGCACCGGGTATCGAGTGGTTATATTCTCCGTTTACAAAGATAAAAGCATCGAGCGATTTAATTTTTTCTGCCCAGACTTTTGTATGTTCATTCGAATATTGGCCAAAGGATGCCGGATAAGCTTCATCAAGCAAAGGTAAATTGTAGTCTTTAAGGTCAACTAATTCATATTCTGCATCATTTCTTTTTGATGCAAAATCATATACCCATTTAGCAACTTGTTCAGCGTTGCGTCCCGGGCGGGTGCTACCTATGATAATTCCGGTTTTTAGCATTGTTATATCTTCTTTATTGCTTTGTTTTTAATTTATTTTCTAATTCATCCAACCTGTCGTTTGCCATGTGAACCATCATCGTTACCCGAACAAATGGCAGTGCTAACAATAAGAGCGCAAATGAGGTTATTAACTCAAACCAATTGAAGTTTATGATATTAACAACAACTCCAATTAAGCCAATTAAGGCAGCAATGATTCCACCCGGAATGCCAAGCGGACATCTTAGTTTTTTCTTTTCTTCCATAATTCTAAAATTTAATGATTTATAAAACTATTCAAGGTATTAATTAATTCTTCCTTTTTGGGGACACTTCGAAAAATTATTTTATTATTAATGAGAAGGGTCGGAACTGAATGAATTCCTAATCTCATTGTTCTAACCATTCCCATGGGCGAATTGGCAAGGCTTCTTCTTAATTGAAACTTGTCACCATATTGGGGCAGTACTTCATCCAACATTCTTTTCAATATTTTGCAATTTGGACAAGTAAGCGTATAAAACATTTCTATGGTAACAGTGCTTTTGTTATTCATACACACTTAATTTATAATTCTGCCACAAATATATGTAAAAACATTATATGTTGCAACAAATATATGATAAAGTTTTCAAAAATATCAAATCAACGAATTGTCAGAACCTAACCCGGACAGGCCAGTACCAACAAGTTATAAAAAATCAAATCACAATTAGTCTGATTAGTTGATTGTTACGCCATTATTTTTGGATGTCCATGAAACGACCGGAAAGCGTTCGATAGCTGTTTAAAAAATCAATTATGATGTTGTCAATTTCGCAAATTTACGCGAATGATTGGGGGTGTCTAAAAACTCTGTGTAATTCATTATTTCACAGAGTTCCACGCAGTTGGCACACAGAGTCTCAAAGAGCAAAAATTAGTCTTTTTAGTCACCCACTTTTGAAGCGGCTGCGCCGCTTAAGAAAAAGGTGATCAAAAAAGTCCATTATTCTCTGTGAATCTCTGTGATGTGCTCAGTGCACTCTGTGTAACTAATTGAAAAATAATACTCTTGACAGTAAGTATTGAATTCAGTTTTTCCAAAGAATTACATCATAGACACCCTCTTTTTAATACGGGTGCTTTATATAAGAAAAGCTGTAAAAACAGCTTTTAAATTCGCCTAATTCCTGCAATTAGCTGACACCAAACAAGAAATGGCGTAGCCATTTTCAGATAACATTAGAAAATATTTTGCAAAAAAACACACTTGTATGAGGTAAGGATCGTTATAAAAACAGAAACGGAAGTTATCTCGTTTGATAACTTCCGTCTCTAACCTTAACCCTAACCCAAAATTATGAAAATCTATAATCTTAAACAGTTTGTTTGTCCAAAGGTTTAAAGAAAGAGATAAAAATTTTTTATTTTTTCTTCATCGATGAGAAAACTCTGACTTAGAGAAACTTTTATCTCTTTCTTTTTGTCAATTTACCTAACCTAAACCCTTACTTATGAAGAAAACTCTACCCTTTCTAACGTGTGGTTTGTGTAAAAGTTTCAGTTGTTGGTAAAAAATATTTCAAGTTTAACATGTTTTGGCACAATTTTAGCTTTTTAAATTGAGTTATTGGCTTTCCTTGTGTATAAGTTATTGTTTTTCAATTTTTTGTTGGAATTAAACGATTAGAGTCCCAGTTTTTTGCTTATGCTTTTGGGTAGTGCTTCTTTATTCACCATGAGTGAAATGGTTTTTAGTTTCACAAAGCTTTCGGAGGCATACAAATAACCATTGTATTTATTATCTGTATTCCATGAATTTTTTACTTTGTAATAGGTGGTCCCGTTCTGGTCTTTCACCAAACCCACTATGTGCATGCCATGATCATCGGTGGTGGTATATTCGTCAAATCCTTCCTGGCGGATTTCCTGAGTAATCTTTTTCTCGGTGACAGGCCCTTCGAAAGAATACATCTGTTTCTGGCGTTCTTCTTCTGTTAATTCTTCCCAGCGTGAGCGTTCGGTGTCACTCAATTCTTCTATATTGTCGGCCGGAACAACGGCAACTCCGTTTTTGTGCGAAAATCCTTTTTCACTGACATCTGTAGCCCAGCCTACTGTGTAACCCGCTTCGAGCGAGTGGTTGATGATGTCCGTCATCTCCTGCAGGGTTACATTGTAAACTTCGCCCCAAAGCCAGTTGTCGGGCAATTCAATGATGAAAGGCTCATAAAATGGATG
Organism: Anaerophaga thermohalophila str. Valhall; assembly: GCF_000250735.1. GTDB lineage: Bacteria > Bacteroidota > Bacteroidia > Bacteroidales > Marinilabiliaceae > Anaerophaga > Anaerophaga thermohalophila_A. The sequence continues at coordinate 8,168 of NZ_AHZV01000095.1, read as the reverse complement.
ATGAGTAAAAGAGGTAACCTGGATATAGTTGTCCGGATTGAGTCCGGTCACTTCTTTCGCAAAAGACTCTGGGGTATATTCTTTCCCTTTGTATTCAAATGTTGAAGGCAATTCACCCAGATAGGCATCCAGTATTCCTTCGAAGCCCTGGTGCCAGGCAGTAGTTAGTTCACGGTTTTTGTTTTCAATGACACCATCTACATAATTTTTCAATACTTCATCCATTTCCATGTGCACGTGCTTCTCTGTGCCATAGTCGAGTCCGGGGTAAACATTTTCGGGTACCGCGCCATAGTTTTTCAATACATACAAAACATCATGAAATGCTCCGCCGGGGCCGAAATTTAAATGGCCGTGAAGTCTGACATACTTTTCGGCTTTGTCTGCGTAACAATGACGGACAATAAACATTTCTGAAAAATCTACCGGTTCTTTGCCCATTCGTATCATCTCAGATTCCAGGAACGATACTCCTGAAAAACTCCAGCAGGTACCTGAACGGTGCTGATCCTTGACACTTGTGGCAGGCAGATCAATGATCGTTTCAAATTTATATCCTTCAGGTTTTTGTTCTTCTTTTTTTTCATCCTGGGCAAATGTGCTTATGGTTCCGCTCAACAATAAGAAAAAAATGAAAATTTGCGATACTTTATTCATGATATTTTAATATTTTGGTTTATAGACATTTACGATGTATTTATTGAATGAACTTCAAAATAGTGAAAAATTGTGACAAAAAACTATGACAATTTTCAGTGTGTTCGTAAAAACCAAATGACCGTTAAAAGAAAGACTAAACGCAGAGGCGCGAAGACGCAATGTTTTTATTATGAGAGAGCTATTATTGTTTTTCATTTTTGTAAATGATTAACTACCATTTTTATCAAAGGACTCGAAAACATTGTTCCTTTTTGGGTGAGAAAACTGTAAAATACGAAAGCTTGTTAAATAATGGGCTGTATTATAGTGTGGTGTGGTTTTGAGGTAGTGAAAAATTTTCAGGTTAATTTTTCATCATATATATTCCATTCATAGTCTTTTGATTTTGGTATTATTTTAATGGTATCATTGCTACGCACGACCGTGCTTTTTGCAGGTATTTCGCTTGAGATTATGCAACCTGCCCCAATAGTAACTTCATCACCAATCTTTGTACCCGGGAGAATTACGCAATTGGAACCAATCCAGACATTATTGCCAATTTCAACACCTTGCTTGGGAGAAGTTTTCCTTTGGTCATACTTGTAATGATTTGTGGTAACAATTGTAGTATTGGGCCCTATTTCAACATTGTTTCCAAATTTGAGGCCGCCAAATGCATTGATGTAGACGCCGGGGCTATCGCCGGGATCACATATAATACCTTTTTTTATGTGTTGCCATCCTCTTATTTTACTTCTAAAATCTACCGGCCACGGTACCATTCTGTTGAAACCCATTATCTTTTGCATGAAAAAGTAGTCGTACAAAACTCTGTAATGCTTCATATATCCATGACGCGGACGTTTATATTGTGGATAGACCAGCTTCACCATCCATCTGCAAGGGTTTTGATCTATCCATTCAAGGATAAAAAAAATTGTTTTTTTCATTTAACATCTGTTTGGAATTAACCCCGATATAGAAAATATTAACTTTCACCAAATTTTTTTAATGAAACGAGTTCCGAGTACTCGGGACTCGTTCCATCAGACCAATAACTTAGTCTAATTATATACTGATGAAACGAGCATGACAAGGTTTATCACAAAAGAACATGTATAAATCCTTTCATGCGAGTTCCATCCGCCCTTAATAAATAAATTTTATACGGATGAAACGAGATAACGCGTTAATTTTCTATTTATGTTCAATTTGAGTTTCATAATTTTCAATCTGACTGCGTAACTCTCTATAATAAAGAATGTAGTGAAGAACACCTGTAAAAGAAAACATCATAAGTAAATAAATATAATTTATATCAAAAAGCAAATAGGGCAAAATAAAAAGCAATATAATTCGTACAAAAAAACTTACAAGATAGAAGATCAGAATTCTTTTTTGATGATTTAATATTGTGTATAGAATAGTTGTTGGCATTACAATATTTTGAGCAATTATTAAAGGAATTATAATTCGGCTTATTCCACCAGAAGCTTCCCATTCTTTTCCCAAAAAAGTGTCAAATATCCAAGGTGCTAATAAAAAAGCAATTACTCCGAAAGGAATAATTATCATTATCACTTTTTTTACGGTGGAGACAAAATAGCCGGATATATTCCGGGATTTAATATATCGTTCAACACTTTCTTTTCCAAATACAGAAGCGATACTATTTGACCAGACACTTACAGGTGTTGAAAAAAACCGCTGAGCCATTCCATAAAAAGCAACTACATTTTCTCCATAAAAAATAGAGAGAAGAATGGTGGGCAAGTGGCTGTTTAGTTCAGAAATTATTGCAAGAGAAGAATTAAAGGTTAGAATATCACGGTACTTAAAGAAGAATATTTTAAACTTTCTTTTGGATATTTGAAATATATGCCAGGTTATACCGGAAATCCAAATTTGAAAAACAATGACAGCCAACAGACCCGTAATTAAAGCAAAGATGAGAGATTCAGCCGAGGGCGTCAGAATTCCAAGGAGCAAAGTAATTAATAAAGTTGCAGAAGCCTTTATCAATTTTCCATAACCAATCTGGATGTATCTCTTTTTGTAATTCAAAAAGTTCTCAAAAGAAATAAACACACTAGTGAATAATGCATAAACGGGTAAAAAATATATCCATTCCACATTCGATTGCCAATTCCCCCAAAAAGGGGAAAATGCTAATATTAAAATCTCAAGGATGAGAGATGTTACGCCTCCTAATAAAAATGAAATTCCCAGGTTAGAATTTGCCACCTCATCCGTATCGCTTATAAGTATTGCATTAAAACTTCGCCATGAAACAAGAGAACCCAGTAAAAGTCCTAAAGCTGAAAAAACAAAAAAAACGCCAATATCCTCCGTTAAATAAAAAAGAGGTAACAAGAGCAATGTTAAAAAGTTAACCCCTTGCGCTATAAAAGATGCAGAAAATAGCGGGAAGGATGTTATTAGAATATTTTTATCCTTTTTTTTCACCAAACAGATACTGAAATGAGCACTTTTAAAGGCGCGTATATTACAACCAATTGAAACGGGTATGGCAAGATTTCCCACAATAAGGACATGTATAAACCCTTGCATGCGAGTCCTATCCGACCTTAAAAATAAATTTTATATGGATGAGTGCAGTCTAAAAAGTCTTTTGACCCCTAAATCCCCTAACGGGGACTTTTTCAAACTGCTGATTTTTAGCAGTTCCCCTTTAGGGGTCAGGGATAAAAATGTTAAAAATCAGCAGTTTGAAGGCTTTTTATACTGCACTCATGGATAAAATTTTTTATTTTTCCTTTTTCGTTCGGATAGGTCATTAGGCTGGTTGATAAGGTATAAATAGTGTTTGTTCAGAAAGTTCCATCTGAACAGACACTATTTATGTCATCAAAAATAGGAAAATTAAGCGAATTAGAACCTACGTTTTTTCTGGACAAGCCTGAAAAAAAACCCCTGTGCAGGATTTAGTCAACTTAAACAACATGTTGGTTAGTTTTATGCGCTAAGCGGCTAAATTCTTGCATACGAATTCTATCAGACCAATAACTTAAACTATTGTTATACTGATAAAAATTTTTTGAGAATAAAATTTTTTTGTTAGATATTAATTTGAAGATATTAAATACAACCTTCCTCTCTACTATTTTTATTTTTTTATATGTTTGAGCCCAGTCTAAAAAGCATCTTTGTTGCCAAACTCATTGTTGTTTTAAATTTTTGAATCCTCATTAACAACGAGTTAACTCCGATACAAAAATTTAAAACGCCTTGATTTTGACAAAAATATGCTTTTTATACCGTACCCATGTTTGCAAAACGCATCGAAATGTTAATTTTTCAATGATATCAGAATGATAAAGCAGATCATAAAAACAGGTTTGAATGTGCCGATTCAATATTTGAAAAGGAAAAAAGCAAGGGAAATATTAACTCAGCTTTCATTGCATGAAGATATAACTCTGAAATCTGTGGCTATCGCTTTACAAGAATCCTTATCTACTGTATTGTCAAGCCAGGAAGCAGAATTCATTTCCATGATTGAAAATCGACGCTCTTTTCTCCTGAGATCAGATAAAAAAATTCATGTTATTGATTATGGCGCGGGTTCTCCTCATTTTAAAAGAGGAAAAAGGGAAATGGAACAGGGGTTACAATCAACTGAATCCGTCTCGGAAATTGTTGCATCGAGTAAACCCAAATTCTGGGGACTTTTACTTTTCAAGCTGATTCGTGAATTAAAACCCTTGTCATGCGTAGAACTTGGTACATGTGTAGGTATCTCGGCATCCTATCAGGCAGCAGCATTAAAAATTAATGGAATAGGGCAAATCGTATCACTTGAAGGGGCACCCGAAATTGCTGAAATTGCCCGGGATACTTTTAATAGCTTAGAATTTAAAAATGCATCTGTTGTTATTGGACCATTTCATCAAACTTTTAAGAGAGTATTGGAGGCCTCTGAACCGGTTGACTTTCTCTTTAATGATGGTCATCATGATTACTATGCTGTTCGAAAATATTTTGACGAGGCAATCCCCTATCTCTCTGATGGTGGTGTGATTGTTTTTGACGATATTTCCTGGTCGCCTGGAATGAGAAAAGCTTGGAAGGAAATAGAAGAGCTTGGGGAAGTATCTGCCTCAATAGACCTTCAATCGATGGGGATAGTGGTTGTAAAGAAGAACTTTTCAACTAAACAAAAGTTTGAAATTCCTCTATAATCGATATGTCGTTAAACATTTTCAAATGCCTTATAATGATACATCGTTTTTTTATCGTGGAAAAACAAACGAAGGAAAAATTATTCTGCTGAATCATGATGTATCAGTAATCAACTTTTTTATTTAAGTGATGTTCGGCGACAATATGAAAAAGGTGATTATTCATCTGAAGATGAAGATGTTGTTGAAGCTGTTTTGGCAACACACTTTTCAGCCAGGCGTTATTTTGTAAAAAAAGACCTGTCCAAACGGACAGGTCTCTAAAAACAGGACAATTAAAAGAACTGGATAATTGAACCAGATACGCCATCGTTATGGCTTTGCGATAGTGTGTTCTCCATAAGAGGGTTGTCGTGTTTTTACGGTTATGAAAAATTATTATAGGCAGTCTCTCCGTGTTCATAAACATCCAGGCCTTCTTCCTCGACCCTTCGGGGAACCCGGAGCCCTACTGTGGATTTGATGGCTCTGAACAGGATGAATCCCATAGAAAGCGCCCATGCTGCGATGGCTACCACGCCCAGTGTTTGTACACCAAGCATTGAAGCACCACCGCCATAGAACAATCCTCCTTCTGTTGCCAGCAAGCCAACCAGTATGGTTCCGACAGCTCCGCTGAAACCGTGTACTGTAACAGCACCAACGGGATCATCTATTTTGAGTGTATCCAGCATTTCAACGCCAAAAATTAATGTTATCCCTGCAACGATACCAATAATTACGGCACCTCCCGGGCTAACAACATCACATCCGGCGGTAATGGCTACCAGACCGGCTAAAGCGCCGTTCAAAGAAAGCCCTAATGATGGTCTTTTGTACCGAATCCACGATATTATCATGGCAGTAACCGTTCCGGCTGAAGCCGAAAGGTTTGTGGTAACAAATATTGATGCCACCGCAGAAATGTTGTCAAGTCCGCTGGCTGCCAACTGTGAACCGGGATTAAAACCAAACCATCCGAACCAGAGGATGAATACACCCAGGGCACCAATTGTCAAACTATGACCGGGAATGGCTTTACGTTTCCCATTGTATTTCCCCAGACGGGGGCCAATAATGGCTGTTCCGACCAGTCCCAGCCAACCGCCGACCGAGTGCACCACCGTTGATCCTGCAAAGTCATGAAAACCCAGTTCACTGAGCCAGCCGCCGCCCCAGACCCAGTGCCCGGAAACGGGATAAATCACCGCTGTGATGAAAAAACTGGCAAGAATATAGGCTTTGAACTCTGTTCGCTCTGCTACTGCACCGGAAACAATCGTTGCAGCAGTGGCGGCAAATACAGTCTGGAAAATTAAAATGGCATAGTCAACATCGTTGCCATAAGAACCCGAGAAAAAGAGGTCGGGCATGCCTATAAATCCGCCCAGGTCGGTACCAAACATTATGCTAAAACCTACCACCCAGAACATAAGCGAACCTACCGAAAAATCAAGAAAGTTTTTCATGAGTATGTTGGCTGTGTTTTTGGCTCGGGTAAAGCCGGCTTCTACCATTGCAAATCCCGGCTGCATAAACATAACCATGGCAGCGGCAATCAGTACCCACAACATGTCTATAGAGACGGATATATCTGTTATTTTTGTTGTAATATCTTCCATAATTCTATTCTTTTAGTTGTTCAACGACCTGATTTACTCTTCTTCTCCTTTGATGTATAGCGACTCATTACCGGTTTCTCCTGTCCGTATCCGGTAAGATTCTTCAATGTCGACCACGAAAATTTTTCCGTCTCCGATGGCTCCTGTTCTTGCAGATTCCATGATGGCATTGATGGTATTCTTCAGGTTTTTGTCGCGTACTACTATCGAGAGCTTGATGCGTTCTATGGAGCTGGTATCGTACACTATGCCACGAAAGGCACGTTCTTCACGTGATCTTCCGACACCCCTGACTTCCCAGTAGGAAAAGAAGTCGATGCCTACGTTGCCCAGTGCTTCTTTTACATCATCGAATTTTGTCTTGCGTATGATGGCTTCAATTTTTTTCATGAGTCTGTTTTTAGGTTATTTTATCATCTCTTTTATTAATTCCTGATTGAATGAATGGCGTACTTCATCAGAAGGAAACCCCGACTACCATAAACAGGCTTTCACTTTCCGGATTCAGAATGAGGGATCCCGAAAGCGGGAGAGAGAAATAATCGGTGAATTTTATCTCTTTCGATGCACCTATACCGATGTTTACCACAGCAAAATCGCCGTCAGTTGTATAAACTTCGTTACCAGCCCCCAGAAAAATATTGGCGACACCCAGATCATAACCGGCTTCCAGGTACAAGGATTGGTCATCGGCGCCTGCAAAGAATTTACCGGCAAGCAAACTAAACTTGTCTATGGTGAGAGTACCGCTTATTTCCAGTGAATGAAAATTGTCAAAATCAAAATAATCATCCGACATATCATCCAACGGGAAATAGTAATCGGTAAGGGTGAGGCCAAATACATCACCAAAGGAATAACCGGCATACAGATCGGCCTCCTGCGCTCCCGGAGCATTGGTGGTGTAAGCGCCCCAGGCTCCCAAAACAAAACTGCCGGCCGACATTTCAAGCGTGGGCTGAATGCTGGGTGAACCACCGAAATCGGTTCCCCTCCATACATATCGGCTCATCAGGTCGGCTCCGACATTAACCTCAACCTGAGCGAAGGTTTTTGTACTGAAAATGTACAATCCCGTCAGGATTAGGATTCCCGGTAAAAGTTTTCCATTGTTTCTCATAGCAGTTGGTTTAAATTGTTTGAAATTGATTTTGTCCCTCCTTTTTCAGGGGGTTGTTCTATTTAAAACTACTTTTTATTTGAATTACCCCATTCTGGAATAGGGGTGTGATGCAAATATATGTACTTTTTATATTAGCATCCTAATTTTTTAAGGGGTAATTTTTGAAATTTTGTATTTTTTAAGACTATACCCCCATTCTTAGAGGGGGGGGTAAGTATAATTTTTTATTTTTTCTGTCCTTAATAGATCGCTGGTATCGCCTGAGTGCAAAGTAGTCCTTCGAAAAAGTCAAGGATTGCTGAGAATCCGTTATTTCTGTTTACTTTCTTTGTCTTATCTGCAGGTTGGATGTTATGAAAATGGAAAGATCATGCGTATGAAATAGAAAATTTAAATGATATATCAGGGCTAACGCCCCTGAATTGTCTCACATTCAAATTATGCTATGAAGAGATCAGGGCTACGCCCCTGATTTTTATTGACAAAAGTATATTTGATCGCAGCTTAAAAATTTTTATAAAAGAAAATACACAAACAAATGAAAGGGGTATTGGCTCACCCTTGATATAAACCAAAGGGCCGTAGCCCTAATATCTTCTT
>NZ_AHZV01000096.1 GCF_000250735.1 Anaerophaga thermohalophila str. Valhall | reverse complement strand
TATGATTGTTTGATTATTTTTTAAAAATTTAAAATTAAAATTTATTTTTGAATTGATAACCAACCTTAATCTGTTTATACTATGAGATCTATTTTTTGATAATTAATTTTAATTACTCCGTGGCCTCATAATTTGGAGGCAAACTCTTATTTGCTATCATTTTTTCATTAAATTTTATACAAATAAGATTTTTGGTGTCCTCTTATTCTGCATTTCAAAGTGAAATCCGGCTGGAATTATTTCATTATTATACAATGCAAGTTGGTTGTGAGAATTATTTATAATTTATCTACTTAATTTTTTGTATAATTTTATTACAATTTTATTACAATTTAATATTATGAAAAGGTTTGTACTATTTTTTATTTTTACTTTATTTTTTGGTTTTAGTTTGATCAGTCAAAATGGGAACGGTAAAGAAAAGAAAAACTCCAACAATGGAGTTTACAATTACATTGATGTTTCAGTGCAGGAAACACTAACTGCTTCCCAGGAATATACTGATGTTGCTAAGATGGAGGCTATAACTGAAGCAAGAGTTTTGTCAGATGCCGCCCGTGAAGCAGCTATTATGAAAGCAACCGAACTCTCT
>NZ_AHZV01000097.1 GCF_000250735.1 Anaerophaga thermohalophila str. Valhall | reverse complement strand
AAGAAGGCCCATTTGAACAGAACCGTAAGAAACCACTGATTTCTCAACAACATCAATGCCCTCATCATAACGATCAAGTCCCTGATAGAAAATAGAAGCTACAGGGCCACGGGTATTACGGCATACTTCCTTAGCAGCCTCAACACCGCCTTCATTCAATGCTTCTTCAACATTCTGAAGGAGCTTTTTAGTATTGGTTGTTGAAAGATTCAGATAAATGATCCTTTCGATAACAATTGCCAAACCAAAAATGAGCGCCAAAAGCACAAAACTCATAAACATGGCACCACCTTCAATAAATTTGGCTTTAATTTCTTTGTGAAGTCCCTGAGGCTCTTCACCTTCTGCCGGTTCTGCGACTGCCTCTTCTTCAACCACCTCTTCCTCTGCAGCTTCCTGCTCTGTGACCTGCTCAGTTGTAGTTTCTTCTGCTACCGACTGCTCTTCTTCCTGAGCATAAACGGATGATGCACCTATGCTAAGCATCCCAAAAACTGCCAAAAACGCAAATAGCTTTTTCATAATCTGTAATAAATTTTGATTTGTATTGGTTTGTTAATACTCAAAAATTTTTAATTGAATTTTCTGTAAAAACAGGAAACAAATTTAAAATCAATTCATAGAATCACAAAATTTTTATCACATTCCTGTTTTTACGGGCTGCAAAATACAAAAAAATTGTCAAAAACAATGTTATCAATAAAATTCCTTCTCTGAGTATGCAAAATACATCATTTACCTCATACCCACAACCTTTTATTAGTGTATCGTTTACGAATTTACCGTTTTTATTTCCCCTTTGAGCGATCTATTCAGATTCATTTTTAATTCCTCCATTGATGCGGAGTTCCCCAAAAGGAACATCAGTTTTGTCAATGCTGCCTCTGTTGTAATGTCGTATCCGCTGACAACTCCCATATTTAAAAGATGACGGCCTGTTTCGTAACGCCACATTTCAACATCCCCGGCCAAACATTGAGTTACATTAATGATGACAACACCCCGGTCGATGGCATCGCGCAAAGCTTTCATAAACCACTGGCTGGTAGGTGCATTGCCCGAACCGTATGTTTCCAGCACAACACCTCTTATGCCGGGGGCGTCCAGAACCGAACGAATAACATGCTCATTAATACCCGGAAATATTTTTAATAGTGAAATATTATTATCCATGCGGGTCGAAACCGAAAAGGTACCGTTCAGCGTCGTGTAGCGAATATAAGGATAATTGTACTTAATATGCAATCCCACTTCGGCAAGAGGGGGATAGTTATCGGAACGAAAAGCCCTGAAATGTTCTGCATTGTATTTAGTGGTCCGATTTCCGCGAAAAAGTTTGTCCTGAAAATAAATACAAACTTCCGGAACAAGTGCCTGTTCGTTTTTATGGGCAGCTGCAATTTCCAAAGCTGTCAGAAGGTTTTCTTTTCCATCGGTACGTATTGCACCAAGTGGCAACTGGCTGCCGGTAAGAATAACAGGTTTCTGCAAATTATGGAGCATAAAACTCAACGCGCTTGCGGTGTAAGCCATTGTATCGGTTCCGTGCAATACTACGAAACCATCATAAGAAGAATAATTCTCTTCAATTATTTTTACAAGTTTCCCCCATATTTCAGGAGACATTTCTGATGAATCCACTATCGGATTAAAAGAAATACTGTTTATCCCGAAGTCAAACTTCTTCAATTCGGGTACTTTTCGCGATATTTTCTCAAAATCGAACGGCACCAATGCATTGGTATCCGGATCGACGGCCATCCCGATGGTACCGCCGGTATAGATTATGAGTACTTTTTTATTCATGCTATTCTTACAAATCCAGTCCAAAAAGTTGCGCCGTGTTGCGCGTGGTGAGCTGCTCCATCTCTTCAACCGGCATATTTAATATGGCGGCAAGTTTTTCAAGTGTGTATTTTAAAAATGCAGGCTGATTTCGTTTGCCCCGATAAGGTACCGGGGCAAGATAAGGTGCATCGGTTTCGACAATGAGTCGCTCGGGGCCAATTTCTGCAAGTACTTTGTCAAGACCCGAATTTTTAAATGTCACTATGCCGTTAATGCCCAGCATGAATCCCTGGTATTCAAGGGCCCTTCTGGCCTGGGCTTTATTTCCCGAGAAGCTGTGAAAAACCCCTTTCAACCTTCTGTCGTGCACTTTATCCAGTTCCTGAAACACTGCTTCAAAAGCATCTCTCACATGGATAACCACCGGCTTTCCCGACTTCTTTGCCCAGTTGAGCTGGGTTCTGAACACTTCGCGCTGTTCCCGTTCCCATGTTTTATCCCAGTAAAGGTCGATTCCTATTTCGCCGATGGCCAGAAAATCATTCTGCCCCAGCCAATATTCCACGTTAGCCAGCTGTTCTCTGTAGTCCCCTTTTACCGAAGTTGGATGCAGTCCCATCATGGCATAACAAAAACCGGGATATGCGGCCTCGGTATCCATCATTGCTCTGACGCTCTGTCCGTCCACATTTGGCATTAGAATTTTTGTAACGCCTGCCTCTTTAGCCCTTGCAACCACCTCGTCCCTGTCTTCATCAAACTCGGGCAAATAAATGTGTGAATGTGAATCAATCATCTTAAAAATTTTTAGAAACGACATATATTGTCGTTTTTGAAAACCAACTAACGGACAAAGGTACATTAACTTAATCACTCATAAAAGCCCTGCCGAAAACAGCAGGGCTTCTTATTGTTCAAAAACTCACAGACTATGACCCAACTTTTTGCAAGCAAACGGCTGCCCGGCAAAGAAAGCCGGGAAGAGTGATTCAACTCAACTGAGGTATAAAAAGCTACACAACTCCTTGTGCCATCATGGCCTCGGCAACTTTTACAAAGCCCCCGATATTGGCTCCTTTCACGTAATTGATTTTGCCGTCCATGCCTTTTCCATATTTTACACAAGTGGCATGAATATTATTCATAATTTGGTTCAGGCGGGCATCGACTTCATCTCTGGTCCAGCCCAGCCGCATGCTGTTCTGGCTCATTTCAAGTCCTGACACTGCCACACCTCCCGCATTAACAGCCTTGCCCGGGGCAAACATAATTCTCTCCGTTGCATAAGCTGCTGCATCTGCGGTACAACCCATGTTGGAGGCTTCAGCAATCAACCGGCAACCATTCTCAACAAGCGCTTTGGCATCTTCCAAATTAAGTTCGTTCTGGATAGCGCATGGAATGGCAATATCAACTTTTTGTTCCCAGGGACGTTTGCCACTGAAAAATTCAACACCGTATTTCTCAGCATAAGGCTCTACAATATCCTGATTAGACGCCCTTAATTGAAGCATATAATCAATCTTACTGCCTGAAATGCCCTCCGGATCGTATACATAACCATCGGGGCCGGATATGGTAACCACTTTGGCCCCAAGTTCGGTTGCCTTGAGCGCAGCTCCCCAGGCAACATTACCAAATCCTGACAAAGCCACGGTTTTCCCCTTCAGTGTGTCGTTCTTTTCTTTCAGCATTTCACGCACAAAATATACGGCTCCAAAACCTGTTGCTTCGGGACGGATAAGACTACCACCATACTCGTGCCCTTTACCGGTTAGAACTCCGGTAAATTCATTTTTCAATTTTTTATACATTCCGAAAAGGTATCCGATTTCGCGGCCACCCACACCTATGTCACCGGCAGGAACATCTGTATTGGGTCCGATATGCCTGAATAATTCGCCCATGAAAGCCTGACAGAAGCGCATGATCTCATTGTCCGATTTTCCTTTGGGACTAAAATCGCTTCCGCCTTTTCCCCCTCCCATCGGCAAAGAAGTAAGACTATTTTTAAAGGTCTGCTCAAAGCCCAAAAATTTGAGACCACTCAAAGTAACACTGGGGTGAAAACGAAGACCACCTTTATAAGGCCCCAGAGCAGAATTAAATTCAACACGGTAACCACGGTTAACCTGCACCTCACCTTTATCATCGACCCATGGTACACGAAACATCACGACCCGCTCGGGCTCGGTCATTCGCTCCAGAATCTTGGCTTTCTGATAACGGGGGTTTTCATTGTAGAAGTCCCATACAGTTTCTACAACTTCCTGTACGGCTTGTAAAAATTCATCTTCGCCAGGATTCTTTCTCCTGACTGTTTCCATAAAAGATTGAAATTTGTTCTCCATATCCCTGGATTTTAATATCTGATTTTAACATCAAAAATAGAGATATTTTTTATACGGAGTAACAAATTGAAAGTTTTTGTACAAGTCTGTATCTATAGTCTAAAATTCTATTTCTCAGAAAATTAATTACAAACAGATAGTTCTTATGACAAAAATCATCCTTCGAATTATCTTCAAAAGGCGATAAATTGTAAGTATATAAAGCCATTAGATCGTTAGATTTTTAGATTTAAGATACAAGATGATTCGTATATCGTTGGAAATCTGCATTTTATTAAACAACACCCTTTAATCACAAACAATTGATTTGCAATATATTGCAAAAGTCTTACGGACTATTGTAAAGCAATAGTCAGTAAAAAAAGCCTAAACGCAGAGACGCAATGAAGCAAAGATTTTATTTTAGGGGCTGATTTCCGCAACAATAGATCGTTAGATTTTGAGATGCAAGTAATCTACAGGCAGAAGTTTTCCAGGCAGAAGGCAGAAGTGTTAAATTTTACAGATTAGAATTTTCCGTTAGTATCGAAAATTGGCCTGATAAGCAAAAATCCAACTCCGCAAAACAAATGATTGATATAGAGTGTTTTGTGATTTGAGTTAGATACAAGGTGTAAGTTTTTTCATGCAAATCTTTAAGATACTTCCTAATCCACTGGTATTCCCATCTGTGCCAATCGCGAACTCACATTTAATCCGCGAGCAGTGGCATGGTCTTTCTTTACCTCATACTGAATTTTACCGTCTCTAATCACAAAATTTATGGCAGCTCCCTGCTCAATCATTCCCTCTTTTTCGGTAATCAGCAGTGCAGAATCTCCCTTCAGGTTCTTCAGGACTTCCTGGAATTGAGGACTCTGCCAATGTCCAACAAACATTATGTGAGGATCGCCCACTTCATCGGCCGACATATAGTTTCGTACCTCAATAGGCTGATTTCCTACTCTTTTACCGGCAGTGATCTCTTTCAATTTTTCATACACCGAAACATGCCCCATTACCTCTATCACAAAATTTCCCGAACGCTTTTCCTCGGGCCACTCAACATAACGGGTGAAATTAAACAGATAGAGAGAAATATAATTTTCTTCCTGTGCTGCCAATTGCACACACAATAATAATGAGCAGGCTATAATCAAAATTTTCTTTGGCATGGCACATTATTTTTCAATAGCAAACCTTATGGTTTTAGCGGTTTTGTTTTTCAGCGCATCAACAGCTTCAATAGCTATCTCATAATTGCCTGGCTCAAACCCTTCGACAGGTATTTCGGAAGAAACTTTATCCCCGTTTATGGTGTATTGCAAAGACTCTTCACCGGAGGTATCATCGGTGGCTCCGATATACAATTTTGTATTAGAGGGATAGATCACATACTCTTCATCTCGCACTACTTTCTTTCCAATTGGCTCTACACTGAAATGATGATGAATTTCAGGAGCATCTTCATCCATAATAAATGTCATTTCCTTCTTTTCTTCTTTATTGCTCACATTATCTAAAGCATACCAGACCAATCTGTTAACACCTCTCTTCCAGCCCTTAAACGGAGAGGTATAGTTGTTTTTTTGATCATTCAAAATGAAAACCACATCTTTTACTCCACTCTCCTTGTCTGTAGCTCTTATTTCTGCCATTGTGGAGGGGGCAATAAACAAAGTATCGCGGTTACGAAATACCGGTCCATCGAAATCCACCCGGGATTCCGGCACATTACGATCGATAAAAACCGCTCTTGTCGTTTCTTCTGCCGAATTGCCGACACGGTCGATGGCAGAGTAAGTTATTTTTACAATATCGTTTCCTTCCGGGAAAAACGGTTCCGTATATTCTTCAGAAGTAACGAATGAATTATAGCTGTATAGAATATCCTTCACCCCCGACTTATCATCTTTGGCGTTAAGAACAACTTTGGTATTTCCGGAGATATATTCCCTGTCATTTCTGTAGTGGGGGCCCTTAAAACTAATATTAACCTCAGGCGCTTCTCTGTCGATATAGTAATCGAATGTCTCACTGCCTTCATTTTCGGAAGCACCGGCCGACGCAATAGTTCCTATAAATTTGAGTGCTTCCTTGTTACCGACATTATCTACTGCATACCAGGTTATTTTTGATTCTTCATCGCTCAATACAGTAAGGGGAATTGGTTTTTTATACAATTCAAAATCCCCGTCATTAACGGCGAAAAATATATTTTTTACACCGGAAAGACTATCCTGTGCTTCCAATACTATAGAAGCATCCGGAGCTACAATGTTGTTTTCATTTATACCGTCTATACTATGGTTGGTGACAGGAGCTGTTTTGTCGATTACAAAACTTATTTTCTTAGGTTCTTCAACATTCCCAACGTTATCTACTGCATAATAACCAACGTCATATCTGCCCTCATCTTCGAAATTGGTCTTCTGTTTTTTTAAACCAATAAATGAAGTTCCGTTAACCGAGTAATAGAAATCCTCAATCCCTGACATGCTATCGTTGCCATCAAACCCAATTTCCTCACCGCTGTCAGCATACAGGATGGTGTCATCATCGAATACTCGCGAGGCTCCAAATTTTATTTCTGATTGAGGAGGAATGCCATCAGCATAAAGATCGAAAATAATATCCTGAAGCGGGTAAACCACCTTTTTAGTAGAAGTATCCACTGCCGAAGGGGACCGCAGTGAATTCCAGCCTTCCGTATCCAGATACATTGGATTGGCATACCGGCTTGTTTTAGTGCTGGACAAGAGCCAGCTCTCTGCATCTTCTCCTGATGATGTGGCAATTCGGATGTAAAGTGGCAAATCTTTATTAATGTATAGTTTACCATCTTCCGCTTTGTAAATACATTTTTCATGTTTCAAAGGCTCCTGGGCTGACAAGCCGGAAAAACCAATAAAGCCGGGAAGAAAAATAACTAAAATCTTTAATACTCCCTGTTTGAAGCCGGAAAGAATCCGGAGGAAATCACTATCAGGTAGTTTCGCATTGAAACATTGATATTTTAACAAACCGGAAAAACAAACCTGGTTCTTCTTTTCTTTTAAAACTGAATGAATTTGACCTAATGAACTGTCCATTTTTTTAGGATTTAAGTTGAATTTTGTGACAGTGTACGAAGGCAATAAATTTTTGAAAACATTTTTTGTTATCTGTTTACGAAACTTTGACCAATTTCGTAATTTGTTAGATTAAATTAATTTCAAGTAAAGCTGTTAATTCTCCTCATAAAGTAATCATAACGCTCCGCTAAACGCTTCCAGGCTCCTAACAATTAATTGCTTACACAATACGAGCATAACTCTCACAACTCTCTCATAAGAAAAATTTTGCGTCGTTGTGTCTCTGCGTTTAGGTTTTTTTAACGGACCATTGGACCAATACTCCGTATTCTATTATATTTGTAATACCTAAACATATTTAGTGTCTGTCCATAAGGTACCATTTGCTGTGTTACGCTTGCCGCCAAAATACTCATTTACGAGTAGTAAACTCCGTTTTTGGCGGCTTCGCAAGCCTTCAACTGGCACTTTCTGAACAGACACACATATTGTATAATTTTTTGTGAGCTTATAGACGAGCATTATTTAGTGTATGAATCGAACTACACTTGGAAAGGTTGCAAAAGAAGCCGGAGTATCTAAAACTACAGCTTCATTAGTACTCAATGGGAAAGCCGATCGTGTGAACTTAGCGGCTTCAACCATCGAAAGAGTAAAAACAGCCGCCGGCAAACTCAATTACAGGCCTGCTCAGTTCAATCCCCCCCGGCTTAACGGCAAAACCGGAGTCTTAGCAGTTATCGCATCCGGCTTTACAGACTGTAAAACCGGCCAGTGGCTTCAGCACATTATTCTGCAGGTAAAAAAGAAGGGATATGTTGTTGTTCCTCTTACGACACACGAAAATCCAACAGACACTTTTCAAGATGTGATGGCCGATGGTTATATCATTTTGGATGAAAAGGCATTAAACAATCTAAACGAAACAGAATTATCCGATTTGCCGGTTATCTGTGCCGGATTCAAACCGAATAACAGCGCCTTTGAGAGCATTCATCCCGATTACAGGGAAAATGTTAATACGATGATCTCATACCTGTACCGTCACAATAAAAAAGCCATCGGTTTAATTGCAGAAGACTCCGGGAGTTTTGCAGCCCAAAAAATTATTGAAACTTACCGCGAAAATTATTGCGAGCGGTTCGATATTCCTGAAAACCTGCATCTTCTTTCTGCGACAGACAACCGTTCCGAGGCAATAGCAGAAGCCGTAAAAGAAACTACCGCAAAAGGAGCCAACGGAATCATTTTCGAAACACCGGAAATTGCCATTGAAGCTCTTTCACAAAAAAATGTGCGTAACCTGACAGCACAAAAGCTGATGTTCGCATGTTGCGGAGAGCGACCGGAGTTCAAGATGCTGGACTATGATACTTTGCTGGTGTGCCCGGAAAATATTGAAGAAATGGTTTCAAAAGTTGTTGGGAAGTTATTGTAAAAATTTTTCGAATTTATTGACGAGAGACCCTGCCTCTTCTATGTTCCCTACCACAATACTGCCCTTTCAACTTATCACCTTTCCCCATTTCTCTTTGCTCCATGCTCTTTGCCCTATGCTCTTTGCTCTTTGCTCTTTGCCCCATGCTTCTGCCTGATGATTACTTCTAAAAATTTGATGATCTATTGCAGATGAGCACTAATTTGTAGAAAAACCCCGGGCATTCAGCATCAGTGAATCGGGAAAATTCAGGGCGGGTTATTCTGTCGCTAAATATGTCTTATGGCAAAACAAATCAAATTAGCGTTTACAAAAAATGCCCGGGGTTTTGGATAAATCCTGTTTTTATAAGTCTCTTTCAGGAGCAGGAGGCTTCTGAATGTTTACTGCGAGACATAAATGAACCGACGTGGTCCTATCCCTATGTTTTCATTATATTCTTTCACTTCATTTCCTTCATTGTCCAGTACTATTACCGAACCAGGTTTGGTAAAGTCGGGTGCCATTCCGCAATAGAGGTTGCCGGTTTCGGGATGAACAGAAATACCGTAAGGACTTAAATCTGAGAAGGTACCGGAAGGTAATTCATCATTATCCACAGATACTTTCCATAATTTGGCACCTCCTGACCCGCCACCAAAGTATATATTCTTTTTATCCTTAGAAATTGTTATTTCTGTAGGACTTGTATATGAACTTATCTGGAAGTTTTTGCTTACCTTATAGGTTTCACCATCAATGCATGTAAGATAAGGTTCTGTCTGATTGATCACCTGCCATTGGTCGTCGTATTCGGTATAACCGGAAGACAACACCCAAACATTCCCCTCGTAATCGACCACGAAATTCTGAGGACAGTCTCCAACTTCAATGGTTCTCTCGACACTATTTGATTCGGGGTTAATGATCGAAACCGTGTTCGCATATCCGTATCCGCCGCTATTGGCCACCCAAATTTTCCCGTCAATCTCTTTAATTCCGTGGGCACCCTGTCCGGTTGCTATTGTAGCAACAACAGAAAAATCAAATGGATCAATCACCAACACTGCGCCTTCTTGCCCAAACTTTCCCCACTGAGTAAGATAAATCAAGCCGTTGTAAACAATTGCGTGACGAGGATTATTCACCTCTCCGGTTATCTCATCCACATATTCAAAATTCTTATTGTTTACGACCATCACCGAATGAGAACTATTCAGAACGAGATAAGACAGAGTGTCAACAGAAACCATATCCATCAACACATCACCCAGTACGGCATCTTCACCGTTGGCCGTGATAAAGAGATCGGCAAAAACCGTGTCCTTATCAGCCGGGATGAACGAAACCGATGAATTACTTGCGCCCCAGGCACCTTCATTCAGTACAAAAATGCCATCTGCAAAATTGCCCGGATCATGAACCTTCGTATCGTTGTTGTCTTCACAACCGGAAAAGAGTGCCAGAAACAAGGCCAGTCCAAAAATCCTCAATGCATCGAAACCCCAAATAAGGTTTCCGGAATGTTCAGAAATAAATCGTTTCATTTTCTCAAAAGATTAAATGGTTATATTTAAAGTAAATTTGTAATTGCGCGGTGGCATGGCATACCAGGCAACAACCTGGTATTGCCTGTCGGTAAGATTTAATATTTTTACAGAGATATCGGCATCGAGCCCCGCCAGAGAGAAACGATAACCTACCGATGCATCCATGATAAAATAAGCATCCAAAGTTTTTGAATAATCGTAATACCGCTCTCCTGTGAAGCGACAGGCAAGTATGGAATAAAATGAATTCCGGGAAAATTCCATATTTGATGACATCTGATGCTTCGGGATATATATCATTTGTTTTTCATCATACTCATCCGATGATGTTAGTACCGAGCTGGTGTAGGTGTAAAAGACACGCCCTGAAAGTCTGCTTTTATTTGCTATTGCACTGAAATTAAAATTAGCTTCAATCCCTCTGGTATCGCCATTCTTTTTATTTCGTGGTGTCCATTTTCCGCCGTTTTCAGGCAACCAAACAATTATATCTTTTGTAGAAGAAGCAAAACCGGTTACACTAACCCCGGTAGAAAAACTTTCTCCTTTGTATGAATACACAATGCCGGCATCACCCGACCATCCCGACTCAGGTTCCAGTGCCGGATTGCCTGCTGAGAAGCCATCCTCCTTCCAGTAGAGATCATTTAGATTCGGAATCCGGTAATTACGCGAAATATTCCCCTTAATCCTAAACGCGTTTAGAAAGCCATGTTCTGCACCAAAGGAGAAGACCACCGGATGAATCTGTCCGTCGGTCATCTCATCACGTAAGCTTAATACTAAAGCACCCTCACCACCCGACATCCCCAACCGGCCGGATACAAATGCTGCAAGTCTGTTCCGGAAAACACTTCCCCTGTAGCCGTCCGATTCTGCACTTTCATAAGTGTAATTAACACCTGCCAGAATAGAATGCAGCTCTCCCAAACGAAGTTTATATTCCGCCTCATTTATCCAGGAAAGAGAATTATTATCGGACTGCGGGTCTGCCATAGCAGGGTCGGAATAAACAACTTTGTTCCTTAATAATCCCTGCTTTAAAGTCAGATGCCCCGAGGCAGCATAATATTTATAATTAAGAGAAACAGCAAGATTTTTGTCTGTCTGATTTGTCTCTCCTTGCTGACGGCTGGTCATCAGAGTCTGCAGATCTTTGTCATAATACTGAAACCATACAGCCGACGTAAGCAAAGAATGATCATTGATGCGCCATTGATTCTCCTGGAGACCGCCCAACTGATTCATGCCGGCGTTGGTTTGAATTTCTTCAGGATGGCCTATCCTGGATGTATTCTTGTATGGAAAGTCGTTATCGGCAGTTTGAAGATACAAGGCAGTACGTGAGCCAAATTTTTTCGTGCCGGTCTTTAAACTTCCCGACATTGCCCCAAATCCAAAACTGCCCATGGTTGCACTAATATCAGCAGAAGCCGGTTGTCCCGGCAGGTCGTTGCCATCCAGATGCACAACACCCGACATAGCACCGCTTCCGAAGAGGGTTGCCGACCCACCATATTGTATTTTTACATTACCAAACAAAGACACCGGCAAAACAGAAAAATTAATGCCTCCGTTCATAGGGCTTTTTATATTCAGACCATTCCATAATACGGCTGTATGGTCGGTCATTCCACCTCTCAGACTAACAGAAGACAATCCACCGGCACCATAGGTTTTAAGGTTTACCCCGGAAGCGGCTGACAGTAAAGAAGAAAGAGACTCTGATTGGTGAAGTTTTACCAGCGAAGAATCAGGCTCCAGAACTGAAGCACCAACGGCATAATCTCTGAGGCGTGACGACGTAATACGAACCTCTTCAAGCCTGACAGGTTTTTCCTGAAAGTAGTCCTGAGCACTAAGTAATACAGGGCATGCACACAAACATGACACCCAAAAATACTTCAATAACATAGTCACAAATGATTAAACTGATTAATCATTCGCAACATCCGGTTTAGTGAAAATAGAACGGAAATAACTGTTCATATCTTCGCTTTTCCACCCGAAAGCTACGAATTTAGTCATCTGGCAGGTCTTCTGGCTTGCTCCGGTTTGAAAAGCCTTCCCGGAATTAATTATCAGTTGTCAATAACCAATTATCAATGACAAAATAATCACTAAACAATGGTAATTAACAATTGCTGACTGTTTCCAGTGGCAAAAAGTATTTTCAAACCTTTTAAAGAGCTTACAGCTGCGGGGACAGCTCCGGAATTTAACCGGATTCCCTTTTAATCACCTCCCCGAAACGGGAATGGTGAACCAGTATTGTGATGACAAATGTAAAGCTATTTTTTTATTTCCGAAATGGTTTTTATCGGTATTTTGTTTTTCCTGCCCTGAAAAGAAAAAGAACCATTGAACCGATGCCCAGCAGACCACCAATCCAGTAACCAATTGAAGTATCCAGAAACAAACCGCCGTTTTTAACAGGGGCTACTAACAGATAAGTAATACAAACAGTTGTCATAAAAGTGGCAGGGAGTGATAACATCCAATGCGGCTTTCCGGTTTTTGCCAAATACATGGCACCTGCCCAGAGAACAACCACCGCCAGCACCTGGTTGGAAAGGCCAAGATATTTCCAGATTGTGGCAAATTCGAGTTGCGACAGAATGAAGCCGATGACAAACAAAGGAAGACTCACCCACAAACGTCTTTTTATTGACGATTGATCAAGTTTCAAAACATCGGCAATAGTAAGACGGGCGCTTCTGAAAGCGGTATCACCTGTGGTAATGGGACAGGCAATGACGCCTACAATGGCAAAAACAGCGCCTACAGCACCGAGCCATGTGCGGCTTATTTCATTCACAACCCAGGCGGGATTGTGACCATCTACTTGCATAGTGGAATTCAATTCTGCAGGTCCGTCAAAGAAATTCATTGCAGCAGTGGCCCAGATTATGGCAACAATTCCTTCGGCAATCATTGCTCCGTAAAAAACATGCCGACCATGGCTCTCTTTTTTTATACAACGTGCCATCATCGGGGCCTGAGTTGAATGAAAACCACTCAGGGCACCACATGAAATAACAATGAACATCATTGGGAAAAGTATGTTCTCAGCCGGATTATGATGCCAGTTTTTAAGACTGCCAATGGTCAACTCTTTCATGGTAATATCTCCCGTAGAACCAAAATAGATCATTGCTCCGGCAATGCCAACAGCCATAATTAACAAAGCAGCTCCAAACAAAGGATAAATGCGACCGATGATCTTATTAATCGGTAGCAACGTTGCGATCAG
Source organism: Anaerophaga thermohalophila str. Valhall (assembly GCF_000250735.1). Classification (GTDB taxonomy): domain Bacteria; phylum Bacteroidota; class Bacteroidia; order Bacteroidales; family Marinilabiliaceae; genus Anaerophaga; species Anaerophaga thermohalophila_A. The sequence goes on along the minus strand of NZ_AHZV01000097.1, from coordinate 697 downwards.
ATAATAGGCGAAAATTGCGTAAAGCCAAAACTTCAAACCTCCTTTGGTAAGTGTTGTCAGCAATTCGGCGGGCCCCGAAACAAACGCCACCCCGACAAATATCAACAATAGCAAGGAGAAAATACGCATGAAATTTTGAAAGCCGGGCCCAAGATACTTTCCTACAATCTCCGGAATACTCGCCCCGTTGTTCCGTACCGAAAGCATACCGGAAAAATAATCGTGCACCGCACCCATGAAAATACAACCCAGAACAATCCATAGATAAGCCATTGGCCCGTACATAGCACCAAGAATGGCACCAAATATCGGCCCGAGGCCGGCAATATTTAAAAACTCAATGGTAAAAACTTTCCAGGTGGGCATTGGAACATAATCCACCCCGTTATTAACTTTTATTGCAGGCGGATCAATCTGATCCGATGCACCAAAAAAACGTTCTACAAATTTTCCGTACAGAAAAAATCCGGCAATTAAACCCACGATTAACAAAATAAATGTAATCATAATATATAAAAAAGAATTAATCTTTATTCTTCAAAAAGAAACACATAAAATTTACTTTCAAACCTTAGGCTTAAACCTAAAGCTCTATTCATTTCCAATCCATATGTCCCGTTTTTTAAAAGCTATCTGAAAATTATCTTCATCATGTTCCGGGCAAAACAGATGTTTCAGCAGTTGACTCAGCACTTAA
>NZ_AHZV01000098.1 GCF_000250735.1 Anaerophaga thermohalophila str. Valhall | reverse complement strand
ATTTACTTGCTTATCCTTATGCATCAATGTTTGCATAGGTAGCATTTTTCTCAATAAATTCCCTACGTGGCGGGACATCATCTCCCATCAGCATACTGAAAATGCGGTCGGCCTCGGCAGCATTTTCGTAAGTAACCTGCCTTAACATCCGGTTCTCAGGATTCATGGTAGTATGCCACAATTGTTCCGAATTCATCTCACCAAGACCTTTATATCGTTGGATGTGCACAGAATCTTCTTTTCCGTCGGCATATTTTTCCACGAATTCACGTCTTTGAGCATCTGTCCAGCAATATTCTTCAAATTTTCCTTTCTTCAAAAAATAAAGCGGAGGAGTCGCAATGTAGAGATAGCCTTTTTTGATAAGCTCCTTCATATACCTGAAGAAGAAAGTCATTATGAGAGTTGCTATATGACTACCATCCACATCGGCATCCGTCATTATAACAATCTTGTGATAACGCAGCTTCTCAATATTAAGGGCTTTACTATCTTCCTCAGTCCCAATATTTACACCAAGTGCAGTAAAAATATTCTTAATCTCATCGTTTTCAAAGACTTTGTGCTGAAGGGCCTTTTCAACATTCAGGATTTTGCCCCTCAAAGGAAGTATTGCCTGAAAACGCCTGTCACGTCCCTGTTTGGCAGTGCCACCGGCAGAGTCACCCTCGACCAGGAATATTTCAGCCTGTTCAGGATCTCGTTCTGAGCAATCGGCGAGTTTACCAGGCAAACCGCCTCCCGACAAAACACTCTTTCGTTGAACCAGTTCCCGGGCTTTCCGGGCAGCATGACGGGCAGTTGCCGCAAGAATCACTTTGTTTGCAATAGCTTTGGCTTCTTTAGGATTCTCCTCAAGATAGTTTGAGAGCATGGTGCTAACAGCCTGATCGACGGCCAGACTCACCTCGCTGTTTCCAAGTTTGGTCTTAGTCTGCCCTTCGAACTGAGGCTCGGCTACCTTAACAGAAATTACAGCGGTCAATCCCTCTCTAAAATCATCGCCATTAATATCAAACTTAAGCTTGGAAAGCATTCCGGATTTCTCTGCCCAGTTCTTTAAAGTACGGGTAAGTCCCCGGCGAAATCCAGTCAGATGCGTTCCACCTTCTATGGTATTGATATTGTTGACATAGGAGTACACATTTTCATTGAAAGAGGTATTGTAAACGATGGCGATATCAACAGGAATATCATTTTTTTCGGTGGAAATATGAATGGGATTATCAATAAGCTTTTCCCGGTTACCGTCAATAAAATCTACAAATTCGATGAGCCCATTTTCCGAATAGAATCGCTCCGATTTAAAATTTCCTTCTTCGTCTTTTTCTCTTTTGTCGGTAAGGACGATCTCAAGTCCGGAATTCAAAAAAGCCAGTTCGCGCATCCGACTCGCCAAAATACTGTATTTGAATTCGATGTTATTGAAAATGGCAGAATCAGGCATAAAAGTGATCCAGGTACCGGTTATATCTGTAGTCCCGACTTCTTCTATTGGTGCAAGCGGTTTTCCTTTCTGATACTCCTGACGGTATATCTTTCCATCACGGTGTACTTCGGCTTTAAGATTTGACGACAGAGCATTGACACAGGAAACACCTACCCCGTGAAGGCCACCGGAAACTTTATAGCTGTCCTTGTCAAATTTACCTCCGGCATGAAGCACGGTCATTACCACTTCCAGAGCTGATCGACCTTCCTTCTCATGAAAATCAACGGGAATTCCTCGGCCGTTATCTACAACAGTAATACTGCTGTCTTCATTAATGGTAACACCTATGGAAGTACAATATCCTGCAAGGGCCTCGTCAATAGAGTTATCAACAACTTCGTATACCAGATGATGCAGTCCTTTCTGACCAACATCACCAATATACATTGCAGGTCTTTTCCGAACTGCTTCAAGTCCCTCAAGAACCTGAATGCTACTGGCTTTATATCCATTTTCAACAGGTCCCTGATTATTCTCATTTACCTTATCACTCATTTTTTTCCTTTATTATTTTAGTGACTGTTCTTAAAGCTAAATTTCCTGTTCTACAAGTGCCTGCCGGCAGGCAAAGCAATGGGCAACTTTCTGAACAGACACAAGAATATTCGCAAACTTTCCTTACTTTGCAGATGGTAAAACTTAATGGCTGCCTGAATACATTTTTAAAGCATCAAAAATGCCACACAAATATAGCAAAATAAGCAATATTGACAGCCAAAAACCCAGACTATTTTTCATTTCCTGTTGCCTTCCAACCAACTGATTTTCTTTGAATTAAATATTGACCTCATAATTCTTTCAGATGGTTGGTTCATCTTCTGAAAATAAAGAAGAAAAGTACCGGGAATCGGGGGGTAATTGGTTGCTGGCTGCTGGTTGCTGGTTGCTGGTTGCTGGTTGCTGGTTGCCCTGCTCTGCCGCTTGGTCTGAAAGAATTGGTTAATTGGTTAATTGGTTGATTGGTCAATTAGTTAATTTGATCATTGGTAATTGATCATTGATCATTAAAAAATCCGTGTACGCTCGGCTCTGCCGCTTTGCTTGCAAAGAATCTGTGTCATCTTTGGTGCAATCTCAACCTCAACCCGGCTTTTGGGTTTCAGGTTGGTGAGACGCACGACCGTGCGTCTCTACATGCTTCTATCTTCTGACTTCCGCCTTCTATCTCTGTTTTCTTCTGTGCCTTATGTGGTGGTTTCTCAGCCTCATCCTCAATCTTAACCACCTGTTTTGCTCATTAATCTCTTCCTGCCACTGGTCATTGATCATTGGTAATTGATAACTTGTCATTCTTACCTTTAGCTCAACGTTTAAGCTTTTTTTAACGGGTTATTGTAATTATATTTGGCAAAAAAATAGTGTTTTGCCAAGAGTAATAATTACAACCTCCAACAACCTTCTTTTCGATCAAAGGGTTAACAAAATAACCCTGAGTCTTGAAAAAGCAGGACTTGAGGTGTGGCGATCAGGAAGGAACTATCCGGCGATAAAACCTCCGGAAAACAGACCCGGACGAACTATCCTACTGAACATTCTTTTTAACAAAGGTCCGCTGTTTTATCTCTTCTTAAATATTCAAACCTTTATATTCCTTCTGTTTAACAAATTTGATTTGATATGGGCAGTGGACATGGACACTTTGCCAGCTGCAAAAACAGCAGCTCTGCTTAAAAGGAAGCCGGTAATATTTGACGGACACGATTTCTTTTCAGAATTACCTGAAATACAGCACAATAAAACAATAAAAAAGGCCTGGCAGCTTCTCGAAAAAACATTTCTTCCCGGTTGCGACAGATATTTTACTGTCTCTCCGGGGCTTGTTGAGCTTTATGAAAAAAAATATAACATCAACTTCAGGCTGTTACGTAATCTCCCGTTGGAAAAAGATTTAACACCATTACCCCCCCTCGATGGTGATCCCAAAATTATCCTTTACCAGGGCGCGTTGAATGTGGGGAGAGGAATTGCACAAACCATTGAATCTCTTCAATTTTTATCAGAAGAATACAGGTTTGTTGTCGTGGGGACTGGTGATTGTGCAGGTGAATTAAAAGAACTTACCAAACAATTAGAACTGGAAGACCGTGTAAATTTTACAGGCCCTGTTCCATTCGAAGAACTATATAAATACCAGAAGGGTGCTCTGGTCGGTATATGCACCTACGAAGACCTTGGGCTTAATCATCAGTATTCATTGCCCAACCGGCTTTTTGATTATCTGCAGGCAGGCATACCGGTATTGACCAGTAACTTCCCTGATATGGCCGAAATCGTGAGAAACAATGAAACCGGTCTTGTAATCGACAATCTGGAACCCCAAAATGTGGCCAATGCCATAAAAGAAGCATGCGAGAACCGGCAATTACGCAAAAAATGGCAGGAAACCATCCCCCGTGCAGCTAAGATTTTTACCTGGAATAACGAGACAAGACAATTGAAAGATGTGAAAAACCTGATAAAATAACTTTTTCGCAGCGTATAAAATTGACCAAAAGAAACGAGCATGGCAAAGATGGCCATCATAGATGATTAGATTGTTAGGATTGTTAGGATTGTTAGGACTACTAGGACTGTTAGAATTGTTAAGATTGTTAGGATTGTTAGAGGATGTAATAACACATAACATTCCAACAATTTAACAATATTAACAAATCTAACAACTCTACAACTCTAACAGCCGCGTAACAACTATTAAATGTAAGATGTAAGTGAGCTCAATAAATCAGGAATAAACAGTAACAATAAGCCGGCGCGGTCCACCATAATTTCGGAATTCGCAAAGATATATGCCCTGCCACATTCCCAGGGCAAGCCGATGATTACTCACAGGAATAGTTATTGAGGCCCCAAGCAGAGAGCTCTTGGCGTGCGCAGGCATATCATCAGACCCTTCCAAAGTATGTGTGTAATCGGGATCATTCTCGCGCACCAGTTTATTAAAAATGGTCTCAAAATCGTCCCTTACCGAAGGGTCGGCATTTTCATTAAGAGTAAGTGCTGCCGAAGTATGCTGCAAAAAAATATTTACCAGTCCTTTTTCTGGAAGGCGTGGTAGCTCAGAGGTTATATAACTGGTTATCAGATGAAAACCGCGTCCCAATTCAGGCAAAGTAATATTTACTTGTTCTACCATTTTTCTATAGACCCTTAGATTATTGAGTCCGTAACTAAAAGTCTCTTTTAGTAGAAGACTCATCTTCTAAATCTTTGAGATTCTCAAATTTTTGCTGTCCCAAACCCCGGGGTTGACAACTGGCAATCCTTTCATTCCCTGAAAAAAATCTGTTATAATTTCTGCAAGATGCCGGCTCATGTCGTTCCGTGCTTCAGTTGTTGCACTGCCTATATGAGGTACAACCACCACATTAGGCATTTTTAGCAATGCCTCGGGCACCTCAGGTTCATTGGCAAAAACATCCAATGCGGCACCGGCTATTTCTTTCTTCGAGAGCGCTTCAATCAGAGCATCCTGCCTAACAACCGTTCCCCTGGAAGTATTGATAAGGAATGCATCGGGTTTCATCAGCTTAAGCTCGGAGGATGAGATCATGCCTTTTGTCTCAGATGTTAAAGGAACATTAAGCGATACAAAATCTGAATTTCGCAACAAGTTCTCTAAATCGGTATATTTAGCTTCGAAACGCTCTTCCACAGCAGGGTCTAACTTGTTTCTGTTGTGATAAATTATTTTCATTCCAAATGCCAGGGCACGACGCGCCAAAGCTTTCCCGATAGCTCCCAATCCAATAATGCCAAGCGTTTTTCCTTTAAGTGAAGTTCCCCAGTTATTTAAAACTCCCCAGTCATTAATCAATTTCTTCCGTAAAGCACGGTCAAACTCCGATATCCGCCTGGCGACATCCACAATAAGCCCCATCGCCAACTCGGCTGTAGGTTCTGTAACTGCATCAGGTGTATTGGTTACAACAATACCGGCATTGGTCGCTGTTTCAACATCAATATTGTCCACACCCGCGCCATAATTGGCAATAAGCTTTAACCGTAACCCGGCATTGATCAGCTCAGTATCCAGTGGATTTCCAAAAACGCCAATCACAACATCACAGGATGGAATGATTGCTAACATTTCTTCCCTGGAGAATGCAATAGAATCCGGCCAAATCAATTCAAAATCTTCTTCAAGCTTTTTTAAAGGCTCATCAGGAATCTTATGGGAAATCAATACTTTTTTTCGCATGGTCTTAATCAAAGTCTACATTGCAAAGTATTTAAACGCCTCATAAACAAGAAAGGCAGGCCAGACCAATGCTTTGAGAAAACCTATTACGCCCATCCAAAAGCCGGTCGCTTTGGAAATAAAAAACACTGCAGCGCCAATCACGCCAAGGCCATAAACGGCATCACCCGAATGAGAATTACACATTGATTTTTCCTTCATAATATTTATTTAATTTTTCAATACTCCGTTAAACTTTTACAGATATCTGGTAATTAATTGTTTACATAATTAATGACGCAAGCTACAACTCTCTCATAATAAGAACTTTGCGTCATTGCGTCTCTGCATTTAGGCTTTATTTTAACTGACTATAGATTTTTATTATACTCCAAAATTTCCTTTTCAAATATAGTTCGTTCTTTCATCTAACTCAAATTACAAAATACTATATATCAATTATTTGTTTTGCTGTGTTGGATTTTTGCTTATCAGGCCGATTTTCGGTACTAACGGCTAAATTCTTCTCTGCAAAATATACCACTTCTGCCTTCTGCCTGTCGATTACTAACCTCAAAGATAGAAATTCTCAGCCAAAATGTCTAACCTGTTTTATGGACAGACACAGATTAATTTGTTTTGCGGTAGTTTAAAACCGCAAAGGCAAATAAAGAAAAAGCAAGTACCGAAATACTTATTACTTGTCTCCACAGATCGGATAAGCATGCTCCTTTAAGCAAAATTGCTCGCATTACATCAATAAAATAATAAAAAGGATTAATCAGATTAACTTTTTGTCCCCACTCCGGCATATTATCTACCGATGTAAAAATGCCACTCATCAGAATAAAAACCAAAAGGAAAAAATAGCTCACAAAAGTCACCTGTTGCTGTGAGGATGAAAATGTTGAAAGCAACAAGCCAAGACCCAGCAAACCAATTAGATACAGTGTGGCAATACCAAAAACCAACCACAGGCTTCCTTCCATTGGAACCCCGTAAATAATCCATCCAATTGCCAGTCCCAAACCCAGTTCAAAGAGCCCAATGGCAAGAAAGGGCAATAATTTTGCAACTATGAAATGCGTTTTTCTGACTGGTGTAACATTTATCTGTTCTATGGTCCCCATCTCTTTTTCTCTGACAAGGTTCATGGCCGATAAAAACATACCCACTACCGAAACCAACACAACCAAAATTCCCGGAACCATGAAATGCTTATAGTTGAGTTCCGGATTATACCAATATGAATATGTAGAATTGATGGTCTTTGCCGGCGATTCACCCACCAATTCTAAATGAAAGTCCTGAACGATATCTAATAATACCCGCTGAATGTATGAATATCCCAATTGCGCCTGCTGTGAATTAACAGCATTAGCTAAAAGCTGGGCTTGTACAGGCTTGCCAGCCATAACATCCGATTCAAAATCATCAGGAATAACGAGAACTAAGTCGGCCGAACCGCTTTCAATTTTCTCTTTTGCTTTGAAAGTACTTTCTCCGGGCTGGTCGAGAATAAAAAACGGAGAAGCATCGAGCCCTGTAATTAAACGGTTACTCAGCGGGGAATGATCGTGATTGACTACAGATAGCTTAATATTTTTCATTTCAAGAGTTGCTGCATTTACCAATATCAGCAGCTGTACAACCGGAATCACAAATATTAGTCGCAATATCGTTTTATTTCGATATATCTGGATAAATTCTTTTTGAAGTAAATAATATAACGTTCTCATAACCTGATTTTTAATCATTGATAAAGTGTCTGTCCATATAGTACCTTTTGCTGTGTTACGCTCGCCGCCAAACACCCATTTACGAAAAGTAAACTCCGTTTTTGGCGGCTTCGCAAGCCTTGTAAATGACACTTTCTGAACAGACACATGATAAGTAAGAAACTTTCACGACTTTATAGACAGGTTCTAAAATGTCCTGACGATTCTTAACAGTCATGACAATCTGATCTTGAAATTCTTAATACTCAACAACAGAAAAGCAACAAGAAAGCCACTCATAATCAATAATTCTTTCCATATCAGCATGATATTATCAGCTTTAAACATTACACTTTTTACCGATTGTACATAATAGCGTGGGGGCAAAACCGAACACAGCCATTGAAGTGGAACCGGCATATTTTCAATGGGATAAATAAATCCAGACAATAATATGGTTGGCAATAACAGAGCAAAAAGAGAAATAAACATAGCCACCATCTGAGTTTTCGATATTGAAGAAATAAATATTCCAAGGGAAAGTGACAACATGATATAAATAAGATTTACAAGGGAAAGCAGCAACCAACTTCCCTCCATCGGCACCTTAAAGACCAAAATTCCTACAGCCAGAATGCTTACTGCATTAATAAAGGATAATATTATATATGGAGCAACTTTCCCCAGAATTATCTGCCATGGTCTCAATGGCGAAATGAGTAATACTTCCATTGAGCCATATTCCTTCTCCCTGGTTATCGAAATAGATGTCATCATCGCCGAAACCAGGATCAGTATCATCGCCATAATTCCCGGCACCGACATAAAAACGCCCTTCAGTCCGGGATTGTAAAACATACGGGCTTCAATTGTCACAGGAATGGCATGCACCGACCCTTTCAAATTTATCTCTGCGGCATAATCCGAAACAATGCCCTGTGCATAATTAACAAGTATTTGAGCGGTGTTGGCCTCTGAAGCATCGGCTATAAATTGAATGTTTGCACCGTCTGGCGAGACCAAAGAATTGCCAAACTCTGCAGGAAAACAACGGCCATCCTTATTTCTCCGCGTCGCAACGCCTCTTTCATCTCCTGTTCATTGCGAAAGTACTTTTCCACATTAAAATATCCTGATGACACCATCCGGTCTGTTACCTGCCTGCTGGTGAAATCATTGGCTTTGTCATATATGCCAATCCGGGCATTGTTAACTTCTGTTGTGATCACATAACCAAAAATCAGTATCTGTGCCAGAGGCATAATCAGTAACACCGTCAAGGTGCGTATGTCACGCACAATATGTATTGTTTCTTTTTTTATGAAAATCCAGAGTTGGTTCATTTTTATTGTTTAGGCCTTGTAAGTTTCAAAAACACTTCATTCATTGTAAAACATTCAAACTGCTCCTTTAATTTTCGGGGGGTGCCAAGAGCTTCTATCCGCCCGTCCACCATCACGGTAAGACGATCGCAATATTCTGCCTCGTCGAGGTAATGAGTGGTTACAAACACAGTAATACCCTCTGCCGCAGCCTCATATATCATTTCCCAGAACTGACGTCTGGTAACAGGATCGACGCCACTTGTCGGTTCGTCCAGAAAAACAATTTGTGGTTTGTGTAAAACAGCAACAGAAAAAGCCAGCTTTTGCTTCCATCCAAGAGAAAGATTACCAATCAGCCGGTTGCGCTCTTCAAAAAGCCCAAGTTCCTTAAGCATGTCATGCGAACGCTTTTTGATTTCTTTTGCCGGCAGCCTGTAGATTGCGCCAAAAAGTCTGATATTTTCAAAGACGGTAAGGTCATCATACAAAGAGAACTTTTGACTCATATAGCCGATGCTTCTTTTGACCTTTTCGGGATGCATTTTTACATCATACCCGGCCACGTTTACACTCCCGGATGTTGGAGCCGACAATCCGCAAAGAATTTTCATGGCTGTCGTTTTTCCTGCACCATTAGCCCCCAGAAATCCAAAAATTTCGCCTCTTCTCACAAAAAACGAAAGATTGTCATTGGCCAAAAAGTCACCATACTTTTTGACCATATCTTTAACCTCAATTACATGCTCTGCCTGGTTTTGTTCCGTCATCATATTTACAGATAAATGAGTCTGTTCTTATTCGGGTTAAGAAGTACCTGCCTATAAAGTAGGAAAAGTTTCCTACTTAGTGCGTGTCTATAAACTCGTAAAAATTTTTTCAATATGTGTGTCTGTTCAGAAAGTACCAGTTGCAAGGCTTGCGAAGCCGCCAAAACCGGAGTTTACTAATCGTAAATGAGGATTTTGGCGGTGAGCATAACACAGAAAATGGTACTTTATGGACAGACACTTCTTATCATGTATCTGTTCAGAAAGTGTCATTTACAAGGCTTGTGAAGTCCGAAAATACGGAGTTTACTCATCCTAAATGAGTAATTTTCGGACGAGCGTAACACCTTAAATGGCACTTTATGGACAGACACTATGAAGTATCTTGTTCGGTATGCATCAATGCCATAAAGCGGTCTTCTATATTTGGATTTATGCGTTTAATTATAGCATCCGGATGGCCATTTTTTTTGAGATAGTCGCTCAATTCAGAACTGTAATCATATCCATCCTGAAAAGTCAGATGCAACTCTTCGCCAAAAGGATACACCGAGGCTACTTTTTCAAATGTCCTACATTGCCTTATTAAGTGGTACATATTACCACCGGAAACTCCGAACAATAGACCTTTGAACCCTTCAACAATTTGGCGGGGAGAGGCCACATCCAGTATTTCACCTTTCTGTATGAGTGCAACGCGATTGCATAGCGAGGCTTCATCCATATATGGCGTGGAAACCAGAATTGTAATTCCTGCACCGGTCAGTTTTTGCAACATTTCCCAGAATTCGCTTCGTGAGATTGCATCAACCCCTGTAGTAGGCTCGTCGAGCACAAGGAACCGGGGTTTATGTATGAGCGCACACGATAGGGCCAGTTTTTGCTTCATCCCTCCGCTAAGCTTTCCTGCCGGCCGTTTTTTAAAGGGTTCAATTTGTTGGTATATATCTTTTACCAGCTCATAGTTCTCCTGAAGAGTTGTCCCGAACACCGCGGCAAAAAAATTGATGTTCTCTTCAACGGAAAGGTCCTCATAAAGAGAGAACCTGCCCGGCATATATCCAACCATACGCCTTATGTCCCGATAATCGGTTACAGGACTTTTCCCCCATAAGCTTATGGTTCCCGCATCGGGCAACAACAGGGAAATGATGATACGAAACAGAGTACTTTTTCCTGCTCCATCAGGGCCTATTACCCCAAATAGTTCCCCTTCATCAACCTCAAAGGAAACATTATGCAAGGCCGATACATTGCCAAAAGACTTTGAAATGTTCTTTACGTTTATCATTACATCGGAGATTCTGAAATATTAGAGGATAGAAACGATCAATGAGTCTTCGACTGAAAGAGAACTTCGCCCGGCATTCCGATCTTAATTCTGCCATCGGGATTGGGCACTCGCACTTTGATCGCATACACCAAATCCACCCGCTCCTCTTTGGTCTGAATAATTTTAGGCGTAAACTCTGCCGATGAAGCCACCCATGAAACAACCCCCCTTCGCTGATGCTCATCGTCTTTGCTTTTATCAAACTTTACCGTCACTTCCTGCCCGATACGTACATCATCAAGCTGGCTTCCGGAAATATATGCTCTTAATATCAGCTCATTCGTTTCGGCCATCTTCAGAAGAGGCTTTCCGACACCTGTAAACTCACCTCTTTCAGCATATTTTTGGAGAACAATTCCTGAACGCGGGGCAACAATTTTGCACCGGCTCAATTTTTCTCTGGCCGCTTTAATCTTTGTTTCAACGGCTGACAACTCAGCTTTGAGAGCCGGTTTCTGCGACCGCATCTGTTCCAGTTCCTTCATTGCGATGCGGTATTGCCCGGTTACCTCATCAAATTTTTGGGTAGAGACAGCCTTCTCTTTATGCATACTGGTAATTCGGTCGGCTTCCTTTTTTAATACACTAAGCCGCTCTTCCTGGACATCAATACTTTTTTGCAATTGCACCAAACGTGCTTTAGCGCTCTCCTTTGACGCGATCAGCTGTTCGAGTTCCAGCTGAGGCATTATAGTGTCAATTAATACAGCTAACCTACCCTTTTCAATTTTATCGCCTTCTTCAACATCAAATCGAAGGATGGTTCCAGTGCTTTCGGAGCCGATCACAACCTCTTCGGCCTCAAAATTACCGTAGGCGTCAGCATTACCGTTATTACCAGCACATCCGGAAAAAATAACAGCATTAATCCCGCTTATTAGGAAGATGCAGAAAAAAGCATTTCTGTATTTCTTTAATGATATTTTTACAAGCATGGCTTTTCTTTTTAATGATTGTGTTTTTCAAATTAATTGATAGTCAGACATTATTACACCCTTGTTCCGAAAAACAAACCAGCTATCCATATCGCTATTCTCTCTTATTGCCATTTTTCCATAAGAGCAAAAGAAGCAGAATCAGCATTAGAACGATGATTTCAGTATTAGGCATAGCTCAAAACGGGTTTGTTCAGAGGTTAACGTTCTGTGAAATCATTCATCGCGTCCGGTCAGATATTTTTCTGCTAACCTCTTTAAATATTGCAGCTGATGGATTTCACGGTTAATACGGGCATCTATCTCGGCATTCAGATCAGCTATATAATCGGCTGACGTTATTGTTCCGTTCTTCAGCCGGTTCCGGCTTTGATGAACGATATCCCGGCGTAACTCCACTATTTTATCGTCCATTTCCATCATATCCATGTATTGATGAATTTCACCTGTTATCTGTTGTACCAATCTTTGCAGATTTTCATCGAAAGCGTCTTCTCTTAACCCGATCAGATCAGATCGGTATTGAAGCGCAAGTTGTTTCCGTTTCGATGTTTTCCAATCCCACGGAGTCCATTTTATGCGGATACCCACCATCATGAAAGTGTCAAATTCATCCTTCAACATGTTATATCCAGGGTTTCCGTATCCAGCCTGAGCAAAGGCAGCGATTACAGGCCACCTCTCACGACGCTGTGCAAACGAAGCAGCTTCTGTTTGTTCCTGTTCCAATTTGAACAACCGGTACTCGGGTCGGATAACCGGTTCCAGAAAACCGGCCACATCAGGTTTTGTTAATTGCGATGAGGAACTAATATCCTCTCCAATGTAAGATGACAAATTATCGAGCACGACAGAGAGTGTGTGCTGCACAGAAACTTTTTGTTGCCTGGCCAAAAGATATTCTGCTTCAAGTGTTTTCAACTCCGTCATGCTTATCATTCCATTTTCAAATGCAGTTTTCAATTCATCTATTCTGGCACTTAGCGTTTGCATTTTCTGTTCGATTTGTTGTTTTTGCTCATCCAGCATAAGCACGCTGAAATACAATTCTGTGACACGCTTCTTTACGTCATAAAGCTGGACTTCAATATTCTGTTTTTCAACTGCCCCGGTAGTCCCTTCCATTTCCTTCCGGGCTTTGATGCGCCCCCCGGCATATATGGTCTGGTTTACATCAATTGCAAATTTATATTGATCTTTAGGCGCCAGCGGTATGTTAAATCCAGACACTGAAGTCTCCATATCAACATGTGGAACATCACTTTGCCATGAGGCCTGTCCTGATAGTTCCATCTGTGGAAACCATTCTTTTTCGATATTTTGGATATTCAGGTCGGTAGTTTGCGCCAGAAGCTCTTTTCCTTTGATTAAAGGGTAATGACGGAGGGCCAGCTCCCAGCACTCGAAAAGAGAATATTGCCGGGCAGACAAACTATTGACAAGTAAAAGAAAAATCGATGTGATGAAATACTTTCTCATAACATTCTTTTTGAATTATTTTGAGTAATAGAGTCTTTAGTTAAAAGCCGTATGTTTCATACCCGCTTTTGTGACAAACCTTGTCACAATGCTCCGTTAATTTTTACAGATGTCTGATAATTAATTTTTTTACACAATCAACAGCCTAAGCCTTAACTATCTCATAATAAACACCTTGTGCCATTACACCTTCTATGTTTAGGCTTTTTTTAACTGACTATTGTGTCAGGTTCGTTTCATTATACTCCGGCAGATAAATTCATAAACAGTCTTTCGCCGGTCTTTCAAAAAAAGGTCGAACTCTTCTGTTGATTCCCAAAACATACTGCTGAGTAAGGGTCGTCCAATGAATGGAAAAATCGAGAGTGACACAATATTTACAATCAGTTCACGGGGATCCATCTCAACTATTTCGCCGGCATCTATTGCATCCTGAACGATCTTCAGAACCTTCTCAGGTTGCAACCCGGTAGACAATAGTAAATCTTTGATCCTTTCCGGCGACCTGTTAATTTCTCCAACAATGAAAGCAGGCAGAAAAGGTTTATCTTCTAAAATGTCCATGTAACCATTCACTGCAGCTTCAATTAATTCTTTTATTTCAGCATTTCCCCCCTTCGTGACTTTCTCAATCGAAGGCCAAAAATTACTAAAGGCTTCACGAAAAATCCGGTCAAACAACTTTTCCTTACTCCTGAAATAGTAATGCAATAAAGCTTTATTGATACCTGCCTCATTTGCAATTTCCTGCATCCTTGCCCCCTCGTAACCCTTTTTCAGAAAAACCCTGTTGGCCGCCTGCAAAATCTTCTGCTCTGTGTCCTGATCTTTTTTATTTTTCATCTTAACCAATTACTTTAACTATTTATTTTAACCATATGGTCAAAATTAGAAAATATTATTTTCTCCACAAAATTTTACGGAAAATAAATTTTACAATTCATTCGTATAAAATTTAATTTCTTAGGTCGAATGGAACTCGCATGTAAGCATTTATACATATCCTTATTTTTGCAATCATTGCCATGCTCGTTTCATCTGAAAAATTTGTAATATTAGGATAATTAGTGCGTGTCTATATCTATAAACTCGCAAAAATTTTCACAATATGTATGTTTGTTCAGAAAGTGCCGGTTGCAATGCCTGCCCCGATATTATCGGAGGCTTGTGAAGCAGCAAATGGTGCTTTATGGACATACGCTTATTACTATTGGTCAATAAAATCGGGGAATTATTTTACAAAGATCAGATACCTGAAAGTGAGTACAAATTCTACAAAAAATCAACAATAATGAAGCGAAGAACTTTTATCCGAAACACAGCCGGAGCATTATCAGCCCTCTCTCTTTTTCCGGCAGGACTTTCTTCAATTGTGCGAGAAAAAGAAACCGGTAAACTTGAAAAAAGAACGCTCGGGCAGACAGGGGAAAAACTTTCCATATTAGGATTTGGAGGCGTAGTTGTTATGGATGCTACCCCCGAACAGGCGCAGGAAAGAGTAAAAGAAGCCATCGACTACGGTGTCAACTATTTCGATGTGGCCCCTACGTACGGAGATGCAGAAATCAAACTTGGCCCTGCATTAGAGCCTTACCGAAAGGATGTATTTCTTGCCTGCAAAACACAGGAAAGGACTAAAGCAGGAGCACTCCGTGAACTGGAGCAATCACTCACCAATCTCAAAACAGACTATTTCGATCTGTATCAACTCCATGCTGTTACTACGCTCGAAGATGTGGAAACCATTTTTTCAGATGATGGTGCTATTCACGCTTTCCTTGAAGCCAAAAGAGCAGGAAAAATTCGTTTTCTCGGCTTCTCAGCTCATTCTGTTGAAGCTGCAACGGCTCTGATGAACAAATTTGACTTTGATACCATACTTTTTCCTGTCAGCTTTAACACCTGGTTTGCCGGCAACTTTGGCCCTCAGGTTCTGGACCTGGCCCATAAAAAAGGTATGGGAATATTGGCAATAAAAGCAATGGCAAAGGGTCCATGGCCCGAAAACGTAACACAACGCATCCCAAAATGCTGGTATGAACCATTAAGTCAACCCGATGAAGCCCTTACTGGCTTGCGATTTACCCTGTCTCATCCTGTAACCGCAGCTATACCACCAGGCAATGAGAACTTATTCAGTATGGCACTGTCATTGGCAAAAAACATCACGCCAATGGACGAAAATGAAATTCAGGCCATAAAGAAAAATGCATTGCGTGAAGAACCCTTGTTTAAATATCCGCAAAATGCGTAAATAAGGCATAGCCCGTATGGACTTTTAGACGTTGGCTTACCGCTTTCTGGAAAAAATCCACATCAGCAATCCTACTGCGGCAATAACTCCGCTGAAAATGACAGGATTCCAGTTGGCTTTACTAACTGCTACGTCAATACCGACAACACTGAAAGTCTCGGATTGCTGATAGGCCTCAATCCCGAAATAAATCAGCCCCAGTGATCCGATTACTAAAAGAACAATTGCTATTTTCTTTATCATACCCCTATTTATTAGATTATTAGACCTTTAGATTAATAAATTGCTAGAATACAGTGGACAAAGGCCTGAGGTTTTTAACAAACCAACAGATCAGTATACCTGCTTAGGCCGACCAACGAAAATGCCATACACATTTTTGCGGTTTCTGACATATTCGCTTAAATCTGTCTCTGATATTCCCACTTTGTTACCCCGGGTGGAAGCATGTATGAAGTGAAGTTTGTTTTTGGTATGTAATGCAAGACCTAAATGAACAACATCCAATCCTTCAATCGTAGTGCAAAATGCAATAACATCTCCATTTTGTATTGAATCGGTAAAGCTATCAATTTGCTCCTTATCAATGTATTTTAAATCATACGACGAAATGTGATGCTCAATTTCAGAAATTTCTTTGATAAATTCAACATTGTCCTTCAGTTTCGGATAACTTTCGGCATGTTCAGACATAAAATTTATCTTTTCAGCGGCTCCGCTTTGCCCAACACGGTTGCTGACAATATCTATCAACCCTTTTTCTTCATTATCGACGAGCCACTCAGAAATATAATGGAGCCGTGAGGGATAACCTTCTATTTCACCATCCCGGTATCTGAGTTGTTGCAAATAAAATGTGAATTGATCCATTTCATGCCTCCCGGATTTCAAACAATACGAAAGCGCTAAAACATTTTCCACAAAAGTGGTACAATCAAATTCACGTAAATTAACAACAAGCTGCTCTTCTCCTTCAGTCTCCAGGGTGTGAGGGACATAAGGCTTGCCAAGAAAATACCTTGCAACATCAACAACAACTTCAGGAAGTGATTGCGCAGCCAATTGATTTGAAGAGGCCCACTCAATAAAATTGCAAAAAATAGACGTATCTGTTTGCGATACGCGTAATAAAGGCTTTTCCCCCTTTACCTCTTCCTGAATGGAAGTATTCGTTTCCTTGCTGCTTTCTGCGAAGTGGCAGGATAAAAGCACTATCATTAGTCCTGTGTAGAATATCGTTTTTCTCATAGAGGCAAAAGTAAAGGAAACCGCTAAAAGCCGCAATAAAATTTTTTATCCGGTAACCTGGTTGTTTTTATACGACGTTCGCATAAATTGATGAGTGTGCTTTCAGAAGCCGACTCATTGATAAAAGAAAAGCAATGAATACAACTTCTGTTAACGAACAAATTCCTATATTCAGAAGTTGTTTTATTGCCTGAAAAATTGAACAAACAAAAAATATGGATACCCTGAAAAGCACTATTAATTCACAAAATGACCGGTTTGAAAAAAATTATCAGTTCAATAAATCTCTTGCAAAAAAGTTGTCCGACAACATTGAGCAAGTGGCTCGCGGCGGACCGGATAAATTAAAAGCAAAACACCTTTCGAGAGGAAAATTACTGGTGCGGCAGAGAATCGAAAAACTCCTGGATCCGCATACTCCCTTTTTGGAGCTATCCCCTCTTGCAGCATGGAATCAATATAACGATGAATTCCCTTCAGCGGGAATCATAACAGGCATCGGAAGAATACATAACAAGGAGGTCATAATTGTTGCCAACGATGCCACCGTTAAGGGTGGAACCTACATTCCGGAGACTATAAAAAAACACCTTAGAGCCCAGGAAATAGCACGGGAGAACCATCTACCATGCGTTTATCTGGTCGATTCAGGCGGGATATTTTTACCTGTTCAGGCCGAAGTCTTTCCTGACAAAGATGATTTCGGACGGATTTTCTACAACCAGGCCCGGCTTTCGGCAGAAGGCATTCCGCAAATATCAATTGTCATGGGTTCCTGCACTGCCGGTGGGGCTTACATCCCGGCTATGAGTGATGAAACCATCATCGTAAGAAATCAGGGAACCATATTTCTTGCCGGTCCTCCCTTAGTTAAAGCAGCCACAGGTGAAGAAGTAACAGCCGAAGAACTGGGTGGCGCTGTTGTTCACACAAGCATCAGCGGAGTTGCAGATCATATAGCAGAAAACGATGAACATGCACTCCAGATATGCAGAAATATTTTTGAGACACTTTCATCGAGCCGGAAAATTGAAAATAACGACGGACCTGAAGAGCCGCCAATATATCCGACCGACGAGTTATATGGGTTGATCCCGACTGGTCGGGATTCATTCCCTGATGTGCGGGAAATAATTATGCGAATCACTGATGGCAGCAAATTTCAGGAGTTTAAGAAAGATTACGGGAATTCTCTGGTTACAGGGTTTGCCCGTATACACAACAACAAAGTGGGCATTCTTGCCAACAATGGAATTCTTTTTTCAGAGTCTGCGCTAAAAGGAACACATTTCATAGAATTATGTAACCACAGGAACATTCCGATGATCTTTCTCCAGAATATTACCGGTTTCATGGTAGGAAAAGAATATGAGCAAGGGGGCATAGCCAAAAACGGAGCAAAAATGGTACATGCCCTGGCCAATTCGGTAGTGCCCTTTTTCACAGTAATTATCGGAGGATCTTACGGCGCCGGGAATTATGCGATGGGAGGTCGGGCCTATAATCCACGGTTTCTGTTTATGTGGCCCAATGCACGTATTTCGGTAATGGGAGCTCAACAAGCTGCGCAGGTCCTGATGACCCTGAAAAAGGAGCAGGCAGCCGTAAAAGGGAAAGAAGTCTCCAAAGAGGACCTTGATATCATTGAACAACAAATCTCCGAAAAGTATGAAAAAGAAGGTTCGCCCTGGTACAGTACCAGCAGACTGTGGGATGACGGCATAATTGATCCTGGGGAAACCAGGGACATTCTCGGACTTGCCATTGAAACCGCCAGCAACGCTCCGTTACAAAAACCCAGATACGGAATATTCAGAATGTAATTCTTAAACGCAACTGCCAGTATGTCAATAGATCGGTAGATTTTTAGATTTAAGATTTTACATGTTTCGTATTTGAAATGTTAACCTGCATTATTCAAACTAACAACACTAACAATTCTAACAACACCAACAAACAAACACTCCAACAATTATGGTCTATCTTACTAAAAAATACGCTCAGGATGTATGTTACCTGGAACTAAACCGGCCAGAAAAGAAAAATGCACTCGATAAAGAAATGGTTCGTCAACTGACGGAATTCCTTGAAAAGACAGCCAGCAGTTCTCAGTTCAGGGTTTTGGTGATCCGGGGTAAAGACAGGTTTTTCTCATCCGGGGCTGACCTACAATGGATGAAAGAAGCAGTCAATCAACCGGAAGAAAAAAATATGAAAGAAGCCGGAATGTTTAACCACCTTTACCGTACACTTTATCACTATCCAAAACCTGTTATTTCCTGTGTTGAGGGAGGCGCCTATGGTGGAGCTATAGGACTGATGGCCTGTTCTGATATTGCGATCACCACTCCCGATGCCACTTTTGCCTTTTCAGAGACACGTCTCGGACTCATCCCCGCAACAGTTGCTCCATGGGTCATAAATAAAACCGGAACAGCCTTTGCCAGATGGGCATTTCTTACTGGTACAAAGTTTTCCGGCAAAGAAGCCATGAGCAATAATTTGGTACAAAATCTTTTTTCACAGGACAAGATAATTCCCAAAACCAGAGAGATTGCCAACAGCATAGCACAAAACAGCCCGCAAGCTACCAAAGAAACCAAAATCCTTCTGAACAGAATCGACAGTAAAATTGTTCCAATTGACGAAGATTTGCTCACTTATTGTTCGACAAAAATAGCCGGAGCAAGGGCATCAAAGGAAGGACAAGAAGGTGTAAATGCATTTTTTGAACGTCGTAAACCGGCGTGGAATAAGTGAAGTAACCGGAAGGCAGAAGGCAGAAGTAATAAATTTTATACGAATGAAACGAGCATGGAGCTTTGATTTCTTAAATCTGTCACAAAAGGGCATGTATAAAGAAATCGCGAGTTCCATCCGACCATAATAAATAAATTTTATACGGATGAAATGAGTAATCGATATATCAACAAAATTCTTATTGCCAACCGTGGAGAAATTGCCTGCCGGATCATACGTACCGCTTCACGTCTGGGCATATCAACAATTATACCCCTCACTAAAGAAGAGAAAGATACATTACCGGCCGATGCGGCTGATGAAGTTCATATCCTTGAAAGTTCCCTGCTTAATGAAACATACATGAACGCAAAATTGATGGTTGATCTGGCCATAAAATACGAGGCCGATGCCATCCATCCTGGATATGGATTCTTATCAGAAAATGCTGACTTTGCCAGACTTGTCGAAAAATCAGGCCTTATCTGGATTGGCCCGGCACCGGAAGCAATCGCCGCTATGGGTGACAAACTCACTGCCCGAACTATTGCTTCTGAGGCCGAAATTTCTATGACCAGGGCTCTGTCGGGCGAAAAAAGCGAAATTCTGAAAAATCATGAATCTTTGAAGTTTCCGTTGCTCATCAAAGCAGCAGCCGGAGGTGGCGGCAAAGCCATGAAAATAGCCCGTAACACCAATGAACTAAAAAATTTGCTTGACGATGCAACAAGAGAAGCCCAAAGTTATTTTGGTAATCCAACAATTTTCGTAGAAGAATATATCGAAAATCCACGTCACATTGAGGTACAAATTCTTGGTGACCAATCGGGCAACATTGTACACCTTTACGAAAGAGAATGCTCCATACAGCGGCGTTATCAAAAAATCATTGAAGAATCACCCTCCTCTTTTGTCGATGAAACGCTTCGTGAAAAACTGATAACCGATGCCTTAAAACTTGGTCGGAAAATTGGTTACTTCAATGCCGGAACTGTTGAGTTTTTGGTTGACCCGCACGGAAAACATTATTTCCTGGAGATGAATACACGGCTTCAGGTAGAACATCCTGTAACAGAGGTTATCACGGGTATCGATCTGGTAGAAGAACAAATTAAAGTAGCTATGGGATTGCCGCTTGCTTTTAGCCAGGAAGAAGTAAAAGCCCGCGGTCATGCCATTGAAGCAAGGATATATGCAGAGGATGCTCTTGCAGATTTCAAGCCTTCTCCGGGAGAAATAAATCTGGTTCACTGGCCGGATTCAAAAATGGCACGCACCGACACTTTTTTTTCCACCGCTACCGAAATCCAACCATGGTTTGATCCGATGCTGGCCAAGATAACGACCCGCGGCCACACTCGTGAAGCTGCTATCCAGCAATTAATAAAGAGCCTCAAAGACACATCGATTATCGGTATTCCAACCAATCTTCCCTATTTGAGAGAATTGATAAAGTCGGATGCTTTCATCAACGGAGATACAACCACTCATTTTACCTCCATTCATAAAAACCAGCTTATTGAAGCCATCCATCCCAATGGCAGTGAAAAAACAAAATCACTACTAGCGGCTTACTCGGTATGGCTCAAATATTATAGAAATAGTAAGTCCGACAGCATCTGGACAAAGCTGGGGCATAAACGATGGGGTGAAAAATACGAAGTAACTGCAGGCGGTGAAAAACACCTGATTGGAATTGCTTCAGGAGAACGTCGCAATTATATTGATTGGACACTCAACGAAAGCCCGATGGATGCCATCAGACATATACATTTTTTACAAAATTCGATACGGTTCCTTTTTCAAGGCAAATGGTTTCAGATGGCATGGAATGTGACCCATACGGGCGAATTGCTCCTTGAAACCGATGGCCACACTTACCGCCTGACACCCGGGTTTTATTTGAACCCGGATTTAAAGTTCAGGCAAACAGATAGCGACAATTCCAATGAGATAAAAGCACCGATCCCGGGCAGGATATCCAAAATATTAATACCTGAAGGAGAAAAAGTAACCAAAAATACCCCATTGATTGTTGTCGAGTCCATGAAAATGGAAAACACCCTGAATGCACCTGTTGATGGGACTATTAAAACATGGCTGATAAAAGAAGGCGATCAGGTGAATGCCGGTCAGAAATTAACAGAGATTGAAGAGCTAACGAAAAACATAAAAACCACATAACCAACCAGGAAGACAAAATCGTCAGGAATAATAAAAGCATAAACCTTATTTTAATAGATCGTTAGATTTTTAGATAATAGATTTAAGATCATTGATATTTTATTGAAATTCAATGTTTTATCACATATACTGATTTAATTACAAGCAATTGATTTCAAGGTGTTTGCAAAAGCTTAACGGAGTATTATTATATGTTTCTGAGCTTATTCCCTTAACCTGAATTATTCATAAATTTTCGTCATGAGATGTTCAAGTATCCAAAAACACAAAAAACTGCAGAAAAATTTGATGTAGGGAATAGTGAACTATTTTCAAATCAAATTTTTCGAGGACGCTTGTGTTTTGCCGATAATTGGGCATCGTAATAGAGAGTTTATGAATAATGCAGGTTAAACTCAAAAGCCGGAACAGGCCATGATTATATTTTTCAAAAATCTAATAATGAGTGCGTTATTAAAAGCATA
>NZ_AHZV01000099.1 GCF_000250735.1 Anaerophaga thermohalophila str. Valhall | reverse complement strand
ATCGCCTTCTCCGGCCGATACCTTAGGTGCCTGGATGGGTTGTGGCGATTTCTGTTGTTGAGGCTTTTGTCCTGATGACACAGATTCTGCAGGTTCTGTTGACGGGGTTTTTTCTGATCCGCGTGTTTCGAGATATTTCAGAATATCATCTTTCGTAACTCTTCCATCCTTTCCACTGCCGTTTATGGTATCCAATTCTTTGAATGAGATGCCTTCTTCCCTGGCAATACTCTTAACCAACGGAGAATAAAAACGATCACTTTGTTGCTTGTCTTCAGATTTATTTTCTTCTTTCGCGGCTGGTTCTTCTAGCGACTTTGGTTCTTTTTCAGGAGTGGATTTCTTAGTCCCTTGTTGCTTATCACTTTTAACTTCTTCCTGATTTTCAGTATCTTCCCCCTCATCATCTCCTTCTCCTTCAAGATCGATAATGGCAACAGGTGTTCCCACGGCAACCACTTCGTCGGTATCAAACTTGATCTCCTTAACTGTCCCGGCTACCGGTGATGGTATTTCGGAATCGACCTTATCAGTAGCAATTTCAAGTATCGGGTCATCCTCTTCAACCTTATCACCTACTTTGACAAACCATTTAGTGATGGTAGCTTCTTCTACACTTTCGCCCATTTTGGGCATTTTTATTTCAAATGTTGACATATCAGTTGGGTTTAATTTTTGTAATATACAGATTGCAAAATTAAAATTTTTATTTATTTAAAACAAATCCAAATAAAAATAAGTTGTTGTTGTTCATTTGTTTTACATGAAAACCACTGTTCGCTCCATTTTGTTCAACGAACGGGGTCATTTTGAAAACATGCCTGTTCACTGCCATTATTAACAAGATGACATAAAAAAACCGGCATCACCATAAGGCGATACCGGTCAAACCTAAAATCTAATCTGTTCCGGGATTAGAGACTATTGCCAAAATCTTCCTTAAATTTTGCTACCAATTTGTCGGGCCATTCGTTTACAGGAGCAAGACGTCCCATGAAAAATCGTAAAACAGCCGGTTCTTCAACAAACTTCAAACCACCCACGAGTTTGCGATTCTTATAGAGCCAGTGAACACGATCGATAAGAAACTTAGTTTGAGACAGGGTGAAAACCCGTCGCGGAAATGCAAGGCGCAGTAACTCCATATCAGCCAGAATATCATCGCCGTTTTCATCCCGCACGCTGGAGATGGTTCCTCTTTCCATTCCACGGCAACCTGAAATGATATAAAGAGCAGCTGCTAAGGCACCGGCGGGGTATTCCTGCTGTGGCACATGAGGCAGGAATGACATAGCATCGATGTGACATCCCAACGCCCCTGCAGGCGTTATCACCGGGACATTTCTTTTGTCGAGTTCTCTTACTGCATATTCAATAAAAGATGGTGACTGATTAATAACCGTCTCATCAGTGGTTTCCTCCAGCCCAACGGCCATGGCTTCAATTTCGCGTACAGACATTCCTCCATAAGTAAGAAACCCTTCATAAAGCGGAACGAGATCACGCATTTTAAGAAACAAATCATGATCATTTGTGCAGATTCCCCCTCCACGCGTTGAACTAACCTTTCGGGAAGAAAAATAAACTATATCGGCAAAATCGCACATCAATCGTAAGATATCTTTAATGGAAGTATTCTTAAACTCAGGTTCACGCTGCTTGATAAACCAGGCATTTTCTCCTATAAGACTGGCATCAAGAACCATCATTATACCATGTCTGTCTGCAACGGCTTTTACATCACGCATATTTTGGATTGAAAAAGGCTGACCTCCAATCAGATTGGTAGAAGCTTCCATTCGAATAAAAGGAACCCGATCTGCTCCATATTTTTCAATAAGGGCATTCAGCTTATCTATGTCAATATTTCCTTTAAACGGATTGTCACTTTTAATTTTAAGCGCTTCATCGGTATAGATTTCAAAAATCTTTCCTCCGTTCAACTCCATGTGTGCCTTGGTGGTGGTGAAGTGATAATTCATGGGAATGACATCCCCTTTTTTAATAAACACCTGAGAAACAACATTCTCGGCTGCACGTCCCTGGTGTACCGGTAATATATATTTTTTGCCGAATACTTCCTGAAGGGCTTTTTCCATTCTATAGAAACTCTGGCTTCCCGCGTAAGCATCATCGGCTTTCAACATGGATGATACCTGATTGTCGCTCATAGCATTAGTGCCGCTGTCAGTAAGCATATCCAGGAAAACATCTTTGGTGTTTAGTAAAAAAGTATTGTATCCTGCCTCATTTATTGCCTTGAGGCGGTCTTCTACCGGGCGGAGAAATAATTTTTGAACGATGCGGACTTTGTGCATTTCGACCGGGAAGGTCTCATCTCCGAAAAATTTAATGGTTTGACTTTGCTGGGTTTCCATAAATTTTTTGCGTATTATTTTTTATTGTTTTTGAAAATTATTTTAAAACTCTCTGAGAATGAAAAAATATGCATTTTTTGGATTTTTACTGCAACCACAAGTGGTTGAATATAAATGGCTTACTTTGATTTACATCTTTTAAATAAAACCGAATAATGCGGATTAACACCTGCAGCTCAAAATGTCTTTAATTTCAAAGAAATTTGAAGAAATTAACTATAATACAACACAAAATTAGTGCTTATTTCTTAAAATAAGTGATGTAAGTCATTTTTTATCAGCCGGGCTTTCTTGTTTATTTTGAATAAAAATTAGAAAAACATGCATAAATTGTTTTTGGGGAACGATCCCGTAAAGGAATTTTATACAACTTTTTTGTTTCTTAAGAGTATACATGTACAAGAAAAGGATTTTGCAGTCTTTTTATTTGATTTAAATTGTCTTGTGCAAATGCTCAACCTGTCCGTGGTTTTCTGCACGTATTTTCGATTAACAGAAATCACCTGGCAGGTTTGGCGTTGGCACTAAAAACCCTGGCCTTTATAGCGCATTTTCTGACGTTTGTAGCATTAGGGGTTTAGAAATGAAGTTTTCAGGGGTTGTTTTAGTTTTATTTTTGTTGGGATTACCTGCGAAATCGCAGGTCCCGGAATTGAGGTTTGTAGATTTACCTGGAGAAGACAAATTGTCGAGCCAATTTACCACCTGCATTACCCAGGACAAAACCGGGTATATTTGGATTGGTACTGTGGACGGTTTGAACAGGTATGACGGGCACCAGATTAAAGTTTATCGTAATCATCTTGGCAAATATCCCAATCTTGCAAACAATAATATTCGTTCGCTCTTTTGCGACAGCCGAAACCGTCTTTGGATAGGTACGATATGGGGTCTTTCGCTCTACCGTCCCGATTACGATTCGTTTCAACTTATGTCTTCTACCGCCAATCCGGCAGGATTAACCAGCTCATTTGTTTATCAGATAGATGAAGATAGTTTAGGAAACATCGTTGTTGCTGCCGGTAATGGTCTGTTTTTGTATGATGAATCGGAGGAATATTTCAAACAAATTATTGATGTTGAGGATGGACACATAGCCACCTTTTGTTTTGATGACGCAGGCGGCCTTTGGCTTGGGCAGGAAAATGAAGGTGGTTTGAAGTACGTTTCACCCGAAAATGGTTACCAAAAGAAATCTCTTCCATCCTGGCTTAGCGAAACAGACTCGCTTGACTTGCGCCACATGACCATAACCGATATAGTGACTCAGGATAGCCTGTTGTGGGTGTCTACACTTGGCAATGGGCTCTTTAAGCTAAACTTTCGGAGAAAAGATATAAAAAGATATCTGACAGGACATTATGAATCATTTGTTGTAGATATTTATAAGGATAATAAAGGAAACATTTGGTCGTGTGATTATACCGGTTTAAAATTTCATAATCGACCTTCTGATTCATTTGTTGGCTATTATCCCGATCCTGCCAATGAATATTCCATACAAAAAAATCCGATACGTATTTTTCAGGATCATCAAGACAATTATTGGGTTATTTACTCAGAAGCAGGCTTTGATCTATCAGCAATTGAAAGGGGATTTCAGTTGTTTACTGACGATTCTGATAGTTATTGGCCGCTGTCCGACATAAATGTTACGACGATATGTGAAGACGCTGAGGGCAATTTATGGTGTGGCGGCTATAACGGGGGTATTACGGTATTTGACTGGAATGAAGGTGTCACAAAAACTTTTCACTTTTCAGAGGATGATACTTGTTCGCTCGCGGATGGAAGTATCTTTGATATTCATCTCGACAACCGGAATGATATCTGGATTGGCAGTTATTTCGGCGGCCTTCAGAAATACGATTCGCAAAAAAATTGTTTCATCAGCTTTGTCCACCATCCAGATGATATTCAATCCATTGGTGGTAACGATGTACGGGCTATTGAAGAAGACACGGAAGGAAATTTGTGGCTGGCCATACATGGTGTTGGTGTTGATTATTTTAAAAAGACAGAAGGAGTATTTGAGCATTTCACACCCGATAACAGCGACCTTTCAGGAGAATGGACAACCGATGTTTTGCTGGACCATCAGCAAACATTGTGGGTTGGTACATCGAACGGACTAAACAAACTCAAAGAAGGAGACAACAAGTTTAAGAGCTATTTATTTTATGATCAGGACAAAGACCCCCGGACTCTTTACAGTAATGAAATTGTTTGTCTTCATGAAACTCCTGACAACAAACTCTGGATCGGCACTACGAGCGGGCTTCACCGGTATCACCCCGGGAATGATGATTTTTCATATCATTCATATGATTTCAGCAATCAATATATCTGTAGTATTGAACACGACGAATACGGAAATTTGTGGGTCAGCACACACGGTGGATTGACCCGGTATAATCCTGAAACGGGAGAAGTATTCAATTTTGATGTGGGAGACAATTTACAATCAAACGACTTCAATCCCAGGTCTTCTTACTATGATGGCGAAAAGTATTTCTTTTTTGGAGGTCCGTCGGGCCTAAATTCCTTCGCTCCCGACGAAATTAAATACAACCTCACTCCTCCCACGGTAATACTGACCAATCTGAGTATTTTCAATGAGCCCGTCACAAAGTACGGGGAAGATCAGCCGCTTAAAAAGCACATTAGCAGTGCTGATAAAATAAGACTTTCATACTCAGACAAATTGTTCTCCGTTGAATACACGGCCATCAATTATATTGCACCCGAAAAGACCAGGTATGCTTACAAACTCATTGGTTTTGAAAAAAAGTGGCATTATGCAGGTAACAAGCGGGAGGCAACTTATACCAATCTTAATCCGGGCACATATACTTTCAAAGTTAAGGCCGCCAATAACGATGGAATATGGAACCAGGAAGGCGCTTCCATTCAAATCGAAGTTCTTCCTCCATGGTATATGACAACGTGGTTCATTATTCTGGCCGTAACAACTGTTTTCACTTTACTCTATTATGGGTACCGGCTTCGAACCGGTGTGCTCAGAAGACAAAAAGCGGCTTTAACCGAACTTATTAAGGAACGTACCAAAAAAATCGATGAGAAAAATCAAATGCTCAGAAAAAGGGCATTGGAATTGGATCAAAGCAACCAAAAACTGGAAAAGCAGAAGAGAACAATTGAAATTCAGGCACATGAACTGAAAAAGCAGGCCGACAAGCTCACAGAAAGCAATGAAAACCTGCAAAAACTGAACACCACCAAAGACCTACTGTTTTCTATCATCGCACATGATGTAAGAGCACCGTTTAATACAATTATCGGGTTTTCCAGTCTTTTGAAAGAGATGGCTGCCGAGGGGGAAACCGATATGATTATAGAATATGCCGGATATATCCACGAATCGGCCAACCAGGTATTGGCTTTACTCGAAAATCTCCTGTACTGGGCCCGCTCTCAGACCAACGAAATCATTATTAATCCTGGTATTGTTCACCTCAAAAAAATAATCGACGACAATGTTAAGCTGCTGAATGAAAGTGCAATAAAGAAAGGCATTAAAATTAATACTTCAGAGGTTGATGAAACCGTTGAAATGGAGGCAGACGAAGATATGATCAAAACAGTCATCCGAAATCTGGTGTCTAACGCAATAAAATTTACACCACCAAACGGGCAAATTTTTCTTTCCACCTATGCAAAAAATGAGTATTGCATTTTCAGAGTAACTGACACCGGCACCGGCATTCCGCACAAAGAAGTTGAAAAACTGAAAAGTTCAAGTTTCTTAACACCCAAACCCGGCACAAGCGGAGAAAAAGGGTCTGGTCTTGGTCTCACCATCTCCAGAGAGTTTGTAGAGAAACATGGTGGCAGGCTCGTTGTAGAAAGTACTATCGGAAAAGGAAGTACTTTCGGTTTTGAAATTCCTTTGAAGCAGAAAAAGTAAACCGGAATTTTCAGAATCCGAAAAGAGAAAAAATCGTGATAAGAGAATGATATTTTTTCTATTTTTGTGACAGAAAAGTTGGTCGGTTACCGGAAGGTCAGACACATCATAAGCGGAAATAGCTCAGTGGTAGAGCATCAGCTTCCCAAGCTGAGGGTCGCGGGTTCGACTCCCGTTTTCCGCTCATTATTAATGCCTGTCTATAAAGTTGGAAAAGTTTTCTACTTAAATCGTATGTCTGTTCAGAAAGTGTCATTTACAAGGCTTACGAAGTCCGAAAATACGCAGTTTACTCATCGTAAATGAGTAATTTTCGGACGAGCGTAACACAGTAAATGGCACTTTATGGACAGAAACTAATTATTATACATTGGCCACTTTTATTATATCTGCAAACACCCCGGCTGCCGTAACATCGGCTCCGGCACCGTAACCCTTGATTTGCATGGGATGTTCGAAATAGTGTTCCGACCAGATTAAAACAATATTGTTGCTTCCTTCAAGATCATAAAACGGATGATGCTGATCAACTTCCATCAAGCCCACTTTTGCTTTTCCATCCGATGTCATCCGGGCAGCATAGCGCAATCTTTTTCCTTCCGAAACGGCTCGTTGTCTTCTGTTTTCGAAGACATCATCCAATTCTTTGACTTTTGCCATAAATTCTTCCAGTGACGGTAAATCAAGATAATCCTGGGGAACAAAAGGTTCCACTTCCACTTCCGATTCTTCAAGATGGTAGCCGGCTTCCCTTGCAAGAATAAGGGACTTTCGGACAACGTCGGTTCCGCTTAGATCAACTCTGGGATCGGGTTCGCTAAAACCTTTTTCTTTCGCTTCCACAATAACCTCTGACAAAGGTTTATCTTCCGACAGCGTATTAACAATATAATTGAGGGTTCCGGAAAGAACAGCTTCAAGCCTGACAATTTTCTCTCCACTTCTCACCAGGTCATTAATGGGTGCTATAATTGGCAGTCCGGCTCCCACATTTGTTTCAAAGAAAAACCTGACACCTTTTTTACGGGCGGTTTCTTTAAGCTTGCGATAAGTCTCGAAGGAAGAAGAGCTGGCAATCTTATTGGCCGTCACCACCGAAATATTGGCTTCCAGTAACGACAGGTACAGCCCTGCAACTTCTTCACTGGCACTGCAATCCACAAAAACACTATTGGCCAGGTTCATTTCAATAATTCTGTCGCGAAACTCGTTGACATTACCCGGAATACCTTCCTTTTCAAGCTTTTCAACGACCGATGCCGCATCCAGACCTTCATTATCAAAAATCATCGATTGCCGCCCTGCGAGTCCTACCAACCTTATTTTTAAGCTGTTTTCACTCATCAGTTTCGTGGTTTGTGTTGCTATTTTGTGGATAAGCTTGCTACCAACAGTCCCTTTTCCGACAACAAACAGGTTAAGACGGGAATAATCAGAAAGAAAGAAAGATTCATGGATAACGTTCAGCGCTTTTTTTATGTCTTTCTCTTTGATCACAAAAGAGATATTGAGCTCTGAAGCACCCTGGGCAATAGCATATACATTGACCCCATTCTTGCCAACACTGTTGAACAACAAACCGGCTATGCCTGTGGTATGCTTCATATTTTCTCCCACAATAGCCACAACGGCCATTTTGTCATCAACAATAATATTACTGATATGGCGGTCGGCCAGTTCACGACTGAATTCTTTTTCGATAGCTTTTCTGGCTTTCTCCGTTTGGTGACTATCTATCACTATACTGATACTGTTTTCGGAGGAGGCCTGAGAAATAAGAATAACATTAATCTCGCGGGCAGCCAGAGAAGCAAACAGGCGCATTGAAATACCCGAGACGCCAACCATGCCAATTCCCTGAATGGTGAGCAGGGAAACATCTTTAATCGAAGAAATGCCCTTTATCTGGCGAGGGCCCGGAGTTTCTTTCACCTTATCGATCAGAGTACCAGGGGCCTGCGGATTAAAAGTGTTTTTAATGGTTATGGGTATATTTTTTTGATAGACAGGCAAAATTGTGGGTGGGTAAATAACTTTAGCACCAAAATGCGACAGTTCCATGGCTTCGGCATAGCTGAGGTGATTTATACAATAAGCCCTGCTTATGACTTTGGGGTCGGCTGTCATAAATCCATCCACATCGGTCCATATCTCAAGCATTTCAGCATCAAATGCCGAAGCAAGAATAGAGGCAGTATAATCTGATCCGCCCCGCCCAAGAGTTGTATTTTCTCCTTTTTTATTGCTACTTATGAACCCCGGGAAAAGGGAAAGTTTTCCAAGTTGGGGACGTACTTCTTCGAGCAATTTATAAGTCGTTGACAAATCGGCCTGGTTACGTCCGTATTCTACATAGGATTTTATGTATAACCGGCTGTCGAACCATCGGGCATTAAGATATGCCGCAATTATTTTGGACGACAGCCTCTCACCTATTCCTGAAATACCGGAAAGACTCTTCTCACTTAATTCGCGGATCAGAAATACTCCTTTATTGATTGACTTGAGCTCATCAAACTCAGGAGCAACATTTTCCTGAATGGCCTCACGCGACCTGCTGTCCGGGAAAAGTTGATTGATGATCTGCTGATGATCGCTGATTATTTTATCAACCTCGGCAGCATAAGAACTGTCACCTTCGGCAGCCTTATGTGCTGCACTGATAAGTCGATCAGTAATACCTCCGATAGCCGATACTACAACAACAATCTGTCCTTCTGTAGCATCTATGATTTTCTTAACTTTAGCTATATTATCGGCTGAGCCGACAGATGTACCCCCGAATTTCAATATCCTCATAAAAAACTGTCCCTTTTTATTATTTCAACACTTTAAATGATAAATATCAATATCTTCTTTATCAATATTTTATATAATTATATGTTTTGGCTATCATCAATTAATTGTCCTTATTAAAAAAACTAAACGCAGAGTAATCCTTTGTTAATACTATGGATTCGGAAAAACGTTAAGTTTTATTGTCAGAGAGTTGTGATTCTCCTTCTCTATTCAATAAATGAGTTTGGCAACAAAGATGCTTTTTAGACCGGACTCATAGATAATTAATTACCAGTCATTTTTAAAAGTTTAACGGAGTATTGACCAATAATTAGTGCCTTTCTATCAATTCGCAAAAATTTTCACAATATGTGTGTCTGTTCAGAAAGTGTCATTTACAAGGCTTGCGAAGTCCGAAAATACGCAGTTTACTCATCGTAAATGAGTAATTTTCGGACGAGCATAACACAGCAGATGGTACTTTATGGACAGACACTAATTAACCTGATTTATTCATGAATTTTCGTGATGAAATGTTCAAATATCAAGAAATACAAGAAACCGCAGACAAATTTGAAGCAGGAAATAGTGAACTATTTTCAAATCAAATTTGACGAGGACACTTGTATTTCGCCGATAGTTGAGCATTGGAATAGATTATTTATGAATAAAGCAGGTTAAATCCTTATTATTTCGAATTAGCAAATGTAGAAAAAAAACGGGTGAAAACATGATAAATGTTATCGACCTGCTAAAAAATCCTTTAAATTGTAAGTTTATTCAACAGATCATTAATCTGGGCCTGTCTAAAAAGTAGGAAAAGTTTCCCACTTATCATGTGTCTGTTCAGAAAGTGCCAATTTCAAGTCTTGCGAAGTCGCCAAAAACGCAGTTTACTACTCTTAAATGAGTATTTTGGCGGCAAGCGTAACACAGCAAATGGCACTTTATGGACGGACACTTATTAGTGCCTGTCTATAAACTTGCAAAATTCATACAATATGTGAAATACTACTGTCAATACTCCGTTAAATTTTTCAGATGTCTGGTAAACAATTGTTTAAATAATCAATGGCTCAAACCCTAACGCTCTCATAATAAAAACCTCGCGTCATTGCGTCTCTGGGTTTAGGCTTTTTTAACTGACTATTGACTGTGATATAAAGCAAATAAGATAAAACAGGAAAAATAGCTTTGGGGTTAAATTACAATGACTAATTTTGCAGGCTGAAAATTTATAAAACATGACATTTAAAGAAGAGATTAAGCGGCGAAGAACATTTGGAATTGTGAGTCACCCCGATGCTGGAAAAACTACTCTTACCGAGAAATTTCTTTTGTTTGGAGGTGCTATTCATGTTGCAGGCGCTGTTAAATCCAACAAAATAAAAAAAACTGCCACATCGGATTTCATGGAGATTGAAAAGCAGCGTGGTATTTCAGTGGCTACTTCGGTTATGGGATTCGAATACAACGGTTACAAAGTAAACATACTTGATACACCTGGTCACCAGGACTTTGCCGAAGATACTTACCGTACGCTGACAGCTGTTGACAGTGTTATCATTGTTATTGATGCAGCAAAAGGCGTGGAAGCTCAAACCCGTAAGTTGATGGAAGTCTGCCGTATGCGTCACACCCCTGTCATTGTTTTTGTCAATAAAATGGACCGGCCGTCACGCGACCCGTTCGAGATACTCGATGAAATAGAAGAAGAACTGAAAATTAATGTTCGTCCTTTGAGCTGGCCCATAGGGAACGGTCCCGATTTTAAAGGAGTATATAATCTTTTCGAAGAAAGCCTTTATCTGTTCAAACCCAATAAACAAACGGTTGAAGAAGGTCTCAGTCTCAATATATCCGACAACGGTCTGGAAGAAGAAATAGGTGAATCTTCGGCCGGGATTTTGCGTGAAGAGCTGGAACTGGTCAATGGTGTCTATCCCGAATTCGATAAGTCGCCTTATCTCGAGGGTAAACTTGCTCCTGTGTTTTTCGGAAGTGCACTGAATAATTTTGGCGTCAGGGAGTTGTTGCATTGCTTCCTGGAAATTGCACCCCCTCCCCGTCCGTCTGTTGCCGAGCAACGGAAAGTAGAGCCGGATGAAGAAAAATTCAGCGGATTTGTATTTAAAATCCATGCCAATATGGACCCGAACCATCGAAATCGTATTGCTTTTGTAAAAATTTGTTCAGGACACTTTCAAAGAAATACCAACTATAAACATGTCCGCCTTGGAAAGCAGATGAAATTCAGTAGCCCGACGGCTTTTATGGCCGAAAAAAAATCCATTATTGATGAAGCTTTTCCCGGCGATATTATAGGAATTCCCGACTCTGGAAATTTTAAAATAGGCGACAGCCTGAGTGAAGGAGATGACTTGGTTTTTAAAGGATTACCAAGCTTTTCTCCGGAGCTTTTCCGTTACATAGAAAATGCCGATCCCATGAAATCGAAGCAGCTGGCAAAAGGAATTGACCAGTTGATGGACGAAGGCGTTGCGCAGTTATTTGTCAGTCAGTTCAATGGACGAAAAATAATCGGAACTGTGGGAGCGCTGCAGTTTGAAGTTATCCAGTATCGGTTGCTTCATGAATACGGTGCTTCTTGCCGTTACGAACCCATCAATTTGTACAAAGCCTGTTGGCTGGAATCTGAAGATAATGAAGAATTGGAGGATTTTAAAAAGAGGAAAAACCAATATATGGCGAAAGACAAATTCGGACGTGACGTTTTTCTTGCCGATTCGGCCTACATGCTTGATATGGCCCGCGAAAATTTTAAAAATATAAAATTTCATTTTACTTCGGAGTTTTAATGCCAGGTGTTTTGATTTTTTTCTGTTAAGACTAACTTTGTTTACACAAAATCACCGTTCTTTCTGTAGTCAATGTTAACAGAAAGAACTTTCAATTTTTTTAAAGGATGATTACAGAAGGTTTCTGGTACAGTTGGGTACTTATTCCGGCATTGATATTTTTAGCCAGGGTAGCAGATGTAACCATTGGTACTGTCCGTATTGTATTTATTTCCAAAGGATTAAAAATACTCGCTCCCATACTTGGCTTTTTTGAAATATTCATCTGGCTTCTTGCAATGACGAAAATTTTTCAGAATCTTGACAATTGGTTCTACTTCATTGCTTACTCTGCAGGTTTTGCCACCGGAAATTACATTGGGTTAATCATTGAAGAAAAACTTGCATTGGGTTATGCTAATTTACAGATAATCACTCAAAAACCGGGAATAACCCTTGCTAAAAAATTAGCTGACCAGGGATACGGGGTAACCTGGCACGAAGCAAACGGGTCTCGTGGCGAGGTAACAGTGATCTATTGCGTGATTAAACGTTCGAATTTTAAGCATGCCACAAGTTTGATAAAAGAGTTCAATCCGAAAGCTTTTTATACCATTGAAGATGTGCGTTTTGCCAATCAGGGTGTTTTTCCGGTTCGAAGTCTGGATAGAGGCATTCATCAGTTCCCCTGGAGAAAAGGGAAATAACATACTATTTAGAGGCTTCTGAAAAAGTCAGCAATCTATTTCAAATG
>NZ_AHZV01000100.1 GCF_000250735.1 Anaerophaga thermohalophila str. Valhall | reverse complement strand
GAAAACTTATGAATAAAGCAGGTTAAGATGAAACAAATATGACAGGGATTCCCTCAATAAAAATATGTATAAATGCTTGCATGCGAGTTCCATTAAGCCTGTTAAAACAAAATTTATACGGATGAAGCTTTTCAGTAAAATACTGTCCTTTCTTTTCCATCCCATGCTAATGCCAACTCTTGGGATTTTTTTTATTCTGAATTCAGGAAACCACCATGCATTTCTCCCATTTGAAATAAAGCGTCTGGTATATATTAT
This sequence comes from Anaerophaga thermohalophila str. Valhall, assembly GCF_000250735.1. Taxonomy (GTDB): domain Bacteria; phylum Bacteroidota; class Bacteroidia; order Bacteroidales; family Marinilabiliaceae; genus Anaerophaga; species Anaerophaga thermohalophila_A. The sequence continues at coordinate 51,695 of NZ_AHZV01000100.1, read as the reverse complement.
TGTATTCACTTCCACCTGCCTGCTGCCGGTTTCATTACTTCCGCTGTTTCTTCAAATCAAGCTGATAAAAAGTTTTGAAATGGAGACCGCCCGCGAGCGAGTTTACCCGGCACTCACCTCCGCTGCTTTCTTTCTTCTCGGTTATTTTCTTCTGACCCGTCTGAATGTTTCTGTCCTCATTGAAGCATTTTTGCTTTCCTCGCTTATCGCAATACTTATCTCTGTTGCCATTTCTTTTTTTTGGAAAATTAGTCTGCACGCGCTTGCTGTTGGGGGTGTTTCTGGTCTCCTGGTTGCATTGATGTTTGAATATGGCATTGATCTTCTTCCCCTGTTCTCGGTAATAGTTGTTATCTCGGGGCTTGTGGCAATGGCCAGACTTTATCTGAACGCCCATTCTCCTTTTCAGATATATGCAGGATACTTTTTAGGTTTGATCATTATCGGTTCCGGCATTATGCTTATCTGACAGCATCAACGTGCTGGATTTGTTTGTTTTATACAATCTTCTTATATTGCAGAAGATATTAACCAAACCAGTACCGACCCGAAATGATCAAAAAACTTTTTTTTGCAATCCTTCTGACCATAGCATCAACCCATTCCAAAGGTCAGGATTACAATTTCCCATCGCCCTCAACAATAGCATTAGGCCTCTCCGGAGCAAGCGACTCAACGGCATGGGCTGTATTTGCTAATCCTTCAGGCATTTCTAACATCCGCCAACCCATTGCAGGCACAGGCTATCACAATGCTTTCCAAATTGAGGCATTGAGCACGCAAACCGCTTTTGTCATTATCCCCTCTTCTTTAATTAATACCGGACTATCTTACTCCAGGTACGGGAATCAACTTTTCAATATACAACAAGCAGGGATTACAGCCGCCAGAGCTTTATCCAACCGTTTGAGTTTAGGCTGTCGGATGGTATACCTTTGGAGATACATTAAAAATGCCAAAACACCAGGCGCTTTCCTTTTGGATGCAGGTTTCCGCTTTCGTTTATCTGAGACAGCTTCTTTCGCTGTTTCGGCTAAAAACCCGGCTCGTCAGAAAATACCGGACGAATACAATGACCAACCACTCCCATCATTTCTGTCAGCAGCCTTTATAGCCGGACTTTCTCCTTCTTTTCGGCTAACTGCCGATGTTATGCACCGTACAGACTATTCCAGGCAGGTATACTCGGTCGGTCTGGAAGCAAGGCTGCACAAAATGGCTGAGTTTTGTGGTGCTGTTTCTGCAAAACCCGTCAGGCTGGCTGTTGGAGCCAATATTAACTGGAAAAATCTGGAGATCAAGCTTGCAGCCAATCATCACGATCATCTTGGAATGAGTTCAACTGCGGGCATCATTTATTCTTTTAGCAGAAAGAAAGGAGGTGAACGGTGATAACTCTGCTAAAAAAATCCTGCCTTGTTTTCAGTTTTTGTGTTTGCTCTATCAATCTTGTCACAATTGCCCAGGATTACGATAATCTTGAGCATTGGGCTGAAAACATTGCCGCCGAATATGCTCAAGAAACAGAGCAGGAAGACATTGCCCTGCTGATCGAAGACCTTCTCAGTCTTACAAAACATCCCCTCAATATCAACAATGCATCCCGTGAAGATTTGGAGCGCATCTTTTTTCTTACAGACCTCGAAATAGAAAACATTCTGTATAAAAGATACATCAACGGTCCTTTTTTAACCATTTATGAGTTGCAGGCTGTTGAAGGGCTCGATGTAAAAACAATAAAACTCCTGCAACCGCTTATCCGTTTCGGACCTGTTGAGACAAGTCCCGGAAAAATCAGAATTTGGGGAGATGCATTTCTCAGAAGTATGTATCAGCTCGAAAAAGCCGAAGGGTTCCGCAAAAACAGCGAAGGAATCAGGCCATTTGCAGGCGATCCGGTTAAGCTGTACAACAGAATCGAGATAACGACCAATCGTGGTCTGAGTGCCGGACTGATTGCGGAAAAAGACCCGGGGGAACCGATGTTTGCGAACGAAATAAAAACATTCGATCTGTTAACAGGTTATCTCCATTATCAAAACAAAAAAGGGTGGATTAAAGAAGCCGGTGTTGGTAACTACCAGATCAGTGCCGCGCAAGGGTTGGTTGTTCAGTCGGGAATGCCTCAAAGAAAGAGTTCGATGACCACCTCGATACGCAACCGACGGTCGCCTTTTCGTCCGTCTCTTTCCGCTTCTGAATATTCTGGCATGAATGGCGGTTATTTTACTATTGGGTTTGAGAGATTTACCTTTTCCCCATTCTTTTCCCTGAAAAAAAGAGACGGGAGACTGGCGGCCGACAGCAGTTGCATATCAAGTCTTCGGGAAGACGGCTTACACAGGACATCTGCGGAACTCGAACAACGCCACAACACAACAGAGCTGGCGGCAGGAGGCAGAATCTCCTACACAGGCAAATGGATTGATGTTGAAGCCGGGCACCTCTATTATCGGCTTGACAAACCCCTCTGCCCGGAAGTTAAGCCATACAACCAATTCTATTTCAATGGTAAAGAGAACCGGAACAGCTGGCTCTCGTATGTGATCAGCCAAAGACGCTGGTTATTGTTTGGAGAGATAGCTTTTGACCAATTCACTCATCCTGCCTTCTATCATGGAATAATATGGGGGGCGGCTCCCGGTTTTTCGTTAGTTCTCGGTCACCGGACAATCCCTGTTAAATATCATGCCCCATTGGCTGCTCCTATGACAGAAAGCAGCAGCTTTGCAGGCGAAAGTGGTCTCTATTCGGGAATAAAGTGGGAACTCCCGTTAAGAATCACAATTTCCTCTTATTTCGATTATTATCGGTTCAAATGGTTGAAATTTAATGCAGATGCTCCATCCTCCGGGTTCGACTGGATGGGGGTCATAGAGAAGGACTTTGACAATGACGCAACATTGTATATCAGATACCGACACAGAGAAAAACCAACGAATATTGCTTACAACAGTGCAGAAAACTCTGTTGTCGATATTAAGTCTGACCAGATTAAGGGTCAATTCCGGCAAAAACTAACAGGAGGATGGCAATTCACCACTTTGCTCCAATGGCATTTTGTGAATATCGATAATAACAGAGAAACGGGAAATATGCTTTCACAGGATATCAAATGGAAAAACACCAAAGAAAACTTCACCGCAACACTCAGATATGCTCTTTTTAATTCTTCGGATTATTCGGCACGAATGTATGCCTACGAGCCGGATGTGCTGTACATGTTTTCGGTACCCGCTTACTCGGGAAGAGGCAGTCGTTATCTCCTTCTTATCAACTACAAAATCATGAATAACCTTCATTTATGGCTCCGCTGTGCGCGATGGAAATATGATGACAGAGACGAAACCGGTACAGGTTATCAACTGGTTCGGTCCGATAAAAAAACCACTTTAACGGCTCAGATACGGGTGAAATTCTAATTGCCTACTTCGGAGATAAACTTGATCCGCACCATTCTGACATCCTCCTCGGAATACTCGTCTTCACCAAGTTCTTCCAATGCAGCTGCTATATCGTCGGTTTCAGCATCTTCCTTAAAATAATAAAATATGTCGTCGCGATGTTCCTCGTCCATTACCTGATTGATGTAATAATCAATATTGACACGTGTTCCGGAGTAAACAATCGACTCTATTTCTTTCAGAAGTTCGAGCAAATCAATTCCTTTAGAATCGGCAATATCGTCAAGTGACACCTGCCGGTCTATACTCTGAATAATCGAAACCTTAAGTTTACTTTTATTGGCCACTGTCTTAACGACCATGTCCATCGGACGTTCAATTTCATTCTCTTCAACGTGCCGCTGAATAAGCTCAACAAACTCTTTCCCGTATCGCCTGGCTTTTCCGGCACCAACACCCGGCATATTCTGCAACTCTTCAAGTGTCACCGGATAATAAGTCGCCATCGCTTCCAACGAAGGATCCTGGAAGATTACGAAAGGCGGAAGATTTTTCTTCTTCGAAATTTGTTTTCTCAGGTCTTTCAACATCGAAAACAAGCCTGTATCCACGGCAGCAGTTCCGCCGGCCGATCGTGATTCCTGTTCCAGTTCATCATAATCGTGATCACGGGTCAGGCTAATGCTGTAAGGTTTTTTAATGTATTCATGCCCCTTTGCAGTTACTTTAAGAAGACCATAATTTTCAATATCCTTGGATAATAATCCGGCAACCAATGATTGTCTTGTTACTGCATGCCAGAATTTTTCATCTTCCTCGCTGCCACACCCAAAAATACCGAGTTCGTGATGGTGGTATGATTTAACCACACTGGTGATCTTACCCGTCAGTACATTAACAACATGCTCGGTTTTAAAGCGCTCTTTAAGTTCGTTAACAACTTTGAGCAACTTAACGATGGAATCTTTTCCCTCAAACTGCTCTTTGGGGTTGATGCAATTGTCGCACGAACCGCAATTTTCCTCTGTGTAAGTTTCGCCAAAGTAATGCAGCAAAGTTTTCCTTCGGCACAACGAAGACTCAGCATAAGCCACGGTTTCAAGCAAAAGCTGCTTCCCGATCTCCTGTTCTGCAAGAGGCTTCCCTTGCATAAATTTTTCCAGCTTTTGGATGTCTTTATAGCTGTAAAACGCAATGCATCTGCCTTCGCCCCCGTCGCGCCCGGCCCTGCCGGTTTCCTGATAATAGCCCTCGAGACTCTTTGGAATATCGTAATGAATAACCATCCGAACATCGGGTTTGTCTATTCCCATTCCAAAAGCAATGGTAGCCACAATTACATCAATCTCTTCCATCAGAAATTTATCCTGATTACCACTACGGGTTGCCGCATCCATCCCCGCGTGATAAGGCAGGGCTTTTATGCCGTTAACAACAAGCGTTTCAGCCAGCTCTTCCACTTTCTTCCGGCTCAGGCAATAAATAATCACTGATTTCCCCGGATTCTCCTTCAACACTTTAATAATGTCTCTTGTAGCATTAACCTTTGGCCGAATTTCATAAAAAAGATTAGGACGATTAAAAGAAGATTTGAAAACATTCGCATTCAGCATGCCAAGATTTTTCTGAATATCATGCTGAACTTTAGGGGTTGCAGTAGCAGTCAGAGCAATTAACGGTGCTTCGCCTATCTCGTTAATAATAGGTCGGATACGCCTGTACTCGGGGCGGAAGTCATGTCCCCACTCCGAAATACAGTGAGCCTCGTCTACAGCATAAAATGATATTTTGACCTGCTTAAGAAACTGGATGTTTTCATCCTTGGTAAGAGATTCGGGCGCAACATACAACAATCTTGTCTTCCCGGAAATAACATCTTCTTTAACCTGTTGGATGGCAGATTTTGTCAAAGATGAATTTAAGAAGTGGGCGATACCGTCATCTTCACTGAAATTTCGCATCGCATCTACCTGATTCTTCATCAGGGCTATAAGCGGGGAAATAACAATGGCCGTACCGTCGAGAATTAACGCCGGAAGCTGATAACAGAGCGATTTCCCTCCCCCTGTTGGCATCAGTACGAAAGTATCATTCCCGTCAAGAACGTTTTTAATGATATCTTCCTGGTTTCCCTTGAAAGTATCGAACCCAAAATGCTTTTTCAAATAACCGTTCAGGTCAATCTGCTTAGTCATAACAAAATCAAACTATTTCGCTGTATCCTTCACAATATCAGATTGTTATTGCTCTTTCCTTTCTTGACCCCCGAAAAGCAAACAAATTTAATAGATATTTATGAATACCGGACAAAATTTTCACGTTTTATGAGTGAAACACACTCTTAAAAAATAATAAATCGGAAACAAACTGCGACGACGCAAAATTATTCCGGGTAAAACATATTGAAGGTATAAAATAGAATGGGTAAAAACAAATAATTAAGAAAGTGTTTTTATCTTCGCAGGATAATATGCAACAGAACGTAAGCTGTTTGATTTTTAGTTATTGGATTGGATACAAGTTACCCGAGAGGCTGAAGATTGACAGATAAAAAATCAATTTGATACGCATGAAGAACAAGAGCCAGACCGAAATGTCCTTTTTAGAACATCTTGAAGAATTACGTTGGCATTTGGTCAGATCCTTCCTTTACATTTTTGTGTTTGCAGTTCTGGCCTTCATTTTCAAAAATATCGTATTCGATGTTATCCTGTTGGGACCAAGCAAACCCGACTTTTTTACCAACAGTTTGTTATGCCGTCTGGCTGAAGACCTGAGAATGCCTGTTTTATGTATCAACCGGGAACCACTTTCACTACAAAACATCAATATGACCGGTCAGTTTACGACACATTTATGGATTTCCTTCCTGGCTGGCATTATTGTAGCATTTCCACTTATTTTTTGGGAATTCTGGCGTTTTATTAAACCTGCACTTTACAAGGAGGAGATTGAGAGCAGCCGCGGAGCAATATTTTTTGCATCAATCCTTTTTACCATAGGCATTCTGTTTGCTTATTATATCATCAGCCCGCTGTCGGTTCATTTTCTGGGCAATTACCAGGTAAGTGAACAGGTAGACAACATAGTTAACCTTGGTTCATACATAGGAACAGTATCATCAATCATTCTGGCAAGCGGAATTCTGTTTGAATTACCAATGTTCATATATTTTATGAGCAAAGTGGGGTTGGTAACGGCAGATACCTTAAAAAAATACCGTCGGCATTCGATTGTTGTAACACTGGCGCTGGCAGCCATCATAACCCCTCCCGACGTTATCAGCCAGATATTAGTATGTCTGCCACTCATTCTGCTTTACGAAGCAGGCATCATTATTGCAAGAGGAGTTGAATACAGACGATCAAAAGAGGTGGCTAAGCAATGACCACATCAAAAAATGCAACATGACCATGGAAGAACATAAGATGCGATTATATACCGACAACCTTGTAAAAAAATACCGCAACCGCACCGTGGTAAAAGGAGTTTCCGTTGAAGTGAGCCAGGGAGAAATAGTGGGATTGTTAGGGCCAAACGGTGCCGGAAAAACCACTACCTTTTATATGATTGTCGGATTGATAAAACCAAATGACGGAGAAATTTACCTCGACCACGAAAGAATTACCAATGAACCGGTATACCGGAGAGCCCAAAAAGGCATCGGATATCTTGCCCAGGAAGCCAGTGTATTCAGGAAACTCAGTGTTGAAGACAACATCAGGGCAGTGCTGGAAATGACCAAATATCCAAAAGAGTATCAGATACAGCGCCTTGAGGAGCTTATCAACGAATTTGGTCTTGGTCACATCCGAAAAAGCCTTGGAATTCAACTATCGGGAGGAGAAAGAAGGCGGACGGAAATAGCCAGGGCACTTGCTATCAATCCCAAATTCATTCTGCTTGACGAACCCTTTGCAGGTGTTGATCCCATTGCAGTCAGAGACATCCAGGAAATTGTGGCAAAATTGAAATACAAAAACATCGGTATCCTTATTACCGACCACAATGTACACGAAACCCTTTCAATCACCGATCGTGCCTATTTGCTTTTCGAGGGCGATATCCTGAAAGCCGGGAGCGCAGAAGAACTGGCTGCAGACCCTGACGTGAGAAGAGTGTATCTGGGAGATGACTTCGAACTGAGAAGAAGAAAATTTGAACATGCCAAAAACCAGTAAAATTTCGAGACATTTTTTTGGAAAAAGTGCAAAAATTACCGTTATTTGCAACCGCAAATTTTATGCGGACGTGGCGTAATTGGTAGCCGCGCTAGATTTAGGATCTAGTGCCGAAAGGCGTGTGGGTTCGAGTCCCTCCGTCCGCACAAAAACCGCCATGGGGATTAATCCCCCTTTTGGCGGTTTTTTTGTGATTAATAGTCAGTAAAAAAAGCCTAAACGCAGAGACGCAAAGCCTTTATTATGAGATAGTTTGGTTTATGTTATTAATTATGCAAACAATTAATTAGTGCCTGTCTATAAAGTGGGAAAAGTTTCCTACTTATCATGTGTCTGTTCAGAAAGTGTCATTTACAAGGCTTGCGAAGTCCGAAAATACGGAGTTTACTCATCCGTAAATGAGTAATTTTCGGACGAGCGTAACACAGTAAATGGCACTTTATGGACAGACACTAATTATCAGATGTTTGTAAAAGTTTAACGGAGTATTGTGTGATAGTACATCAAAATTAGTCACAAAAAAGACGTTAATTTTCCAAAAATTACTCTTTGCAACAACCAACTATTTTGCAACTTGTAAATGCTTCATTATCTTTGCACTCGTTTTTGTCAGAAGGTTTGGATAAACGTGTTTTCAGCAACTTGCAAAAACAAATTTTGAAACGAACATGGCAAATGTGGCATTAACAAACAAATAGCTTTCACATGAACATTGAAAAAGAGCAAATTGATGATTTAAATGCAGTGGTACACATCACCATCGAAAAAGATGATTATGAACCACGCGTTGAAAAAGTCCTGAAGGACTAACCGTAAAAAAATCAACATGCCTGGATTCCGCCCCGGAAAAGTGCCGGCAAGCCTTGTAAAAAAAATGTATGGCAAAGCCATTCTGGTAGACGAAATTAATAAGCTGGTTTCCGAAAACCTGTCGAAATACATTAGTGAGAATGAACTCAACATACTGGGAGAGCCACTCCCTTCCGAAAAACAGCAAACCATAGATTTCGATCAGGATGAGCAATTTAAGTTCTCTTTTGACCTGGGGCTTACTCCTGAAGTTGAGGTAAAACTCAGCAAAAGAGAAAAATTGCCCTACTATCAGATAGAAATCACCGATGACATGGTAGAAGGGCAGAAAAAAAATGTGACCAGCCGGTTCGGAACTACTGAAAAACGTGATGAAGCAGGAGAAGAAAGCCTCCTCAAAGGCGATTTTGTTCAGCTGGACCAAAACGATGAAGAGATGCAAGACGGCATCAAAGCTGAAGATGCCGTAATGTCGACCAGCATTATCAAAAACGATAAAGAGAAGAAAAAAATAGTTGGCGCCAAAGTTGGTGATGAAATCGTTTTTGAGCCCAAAAAAGCTTTCCCGAATGATACCGAAATTTCTTACCTGCTGAAGATATCTAAAGAAGAAGCTGCTGAGGTAAAAGGGAAATTCAAATTCAAGGTCAAGGAAATCACCGAATACGTTGATCCTGAGCTCAACCAGGAACTGTTCGATAAAATTTTCGGCCCCGGCAAAGTAACCAACGAAGAAGAGTTTACCACCCAGGTAAAGAAAGACCTTGAGAATACTCTTTCAATGGAGTCGGAGTACAAATTCTCCATTGATGCCAAAGAAAAAATGATGGGCAAGTTTGATATGAAGCTGCCCGAAGAGTTTCTGAAACGCTGGCTAAAAGCAACCAATCAAAACAAAGAAGAACAACAGCTTACCGACGAACAGATTGAAAACGAAATGCCCCGTTTCTTTGAAGACCTGAAATGGCAGATCATTCGTAACCAACTGATCAAAGAAAACGATCTTAAAGTAGAACAGCAGGACGTTCTTGATTTTGCCAAAAAGTCGGCCAAACTGCAGTTCATGCAGTACGGGCTAAACAATATACCCGACGAACACATTGAAAGTTATGCCATGGACATGCTTAAAAATGAAGAACAACAGCGCAGCATGGCCGAGGGAGCAATCAACGACAAAGTAATGAACTTCATCAAAGAAGCTGTAAAAATAGACACAAAAGAAGTGTCGCGTGATGAATTCAATAAACTCTTCGAAGAGAAAAAGAAGAAAAAATAGGCGGCCGGTTTAACTGATTATCTTTTTAGCCTGAAAATATTCACCACCGGAGAAAACTTTTCATTACTCCGGTGGTTATGTTTTCAGGTTAAAATGTTTTGTGGCAATAAGCCAAATCAGACAAAATATTTCTAACTTAGCAGGTTGTAAAAATCAAATAGCATTAACTATGATCGATCCGAAAGATTTTCAGAAATACGCGACCAGGCACATGGGCATTAACAGTTTGGTGCTTGACAAATATACTGCCGTAACCAGCAGTTATATTTCCCCGACCATTATTGAAGAAAGACAGCTTAATGTGGCCAGCATGGACGTATTTTCGCGCCTCATGATGGACCGAATCATCTTTCTTGGCGTTCCAATTGACGATTACGTAGCAAACATCATTCAGGCACAGTTGCTCTATCTCGATTCGGTTGACTCAACCAAAGACATCAGCATCTATTTTAATACCCCTGGCGGGTCGGTACATTCGGGACTTGGAATTTACGATACCATGCAATTCATCTCGTCAGACATTCAAACCATTTGCACCGGCATGGCTGCTTCGATGGGTGCTGTTTTGCTGACAGCAGGTACCAGGGGGAAACGCTCTGCTCTGAAACATTCCAGGGTAATGATCCACCAACCCATGGGCGGTGCTCAGGGGCAGGCAGCCGACATTGAAATTACTGCCCGTGAGATTCTGAAACTTAAAAAGGAACTTTACGAAATAATCGCTGAACATACCGGTAATTCATATAAAAAAGTTGAGAAAGACTCTGACCGTGATTACTGGATGACTGCCGAAGAAGCAAAAAAATACGGGATGATAGACGAAGTTCTTGCCCGCACCAAAAAGGACAAAGAAGAAAAATAACAATAGGCGCATAACCAGAGAAGAGAGAAAGATAGATTTTATGGATAAATGTTCATTTTGCGGTCGTCCGCGAAAAGATACCAACCTACTTGTGGCGGGAATTTCCGGCCATATTTGTGACAGTTGTATTGAGCAGGCTCACTCCATCCTAGAAGAGGAAATGAAAAAACGAAATTCCTTCAACGTGGATGAGCTCAGATTGCTAAAACCTGCCGAAATAAAAGCATTCCTGGATCAGTATGTTATCGGACAGGAAGAGGCAAAAAAATATCTGTCCGTTGCCGTATATAACCACTACAAACGCCTGATGCAAAAGGACGGAGGGGATGAAGTAGAGATAGAAAAGTCAAACATTATTCTGGTTGGAGAAACAGGTACGGGAAAAACCCTCCTGGCCCGCACCATTGCCAGAATGTTGCATGTCCCCTTCACCATTGTCGATGCAACAGTACTTACCGAGGCAGGCTATGTGGGCGAAGACATTGAAAGCATCCTGAGCCGCCTGCTTCAGGCAGCCGACTATAATACAGAAGCTGCTGAAAAAGGCATCGTTTTCATCGATGAAATTGACAAGATTGCCCGAAAAAGCGATAATCCGTCTATTACCCGGGATGTATCCGGCGAAGGCGTTCAGCAGGGACTCCTCAAGCTTCTGGAAGGTTCTGTGGTTAATGTACCGCCTCAGGGAGGCCGAAAACATCCCGACCAGAAAATGATTCCGGTTGATACCAAAAATATTCTTTTCATCTGTGGCGGTGCTTTCGACGGTATCGAACGGAAAATTGCCAACCGGCTTAACACCAAAGTGGTGGGGTACTCAGCGAGCAAAGACAAAGAGCACATTGATGAAAACAACCTGCTCCAGTATATAGCCCCCCAGGACCTGAAAGCCTACGGACTGATCCCCGAAATTATAGGCCGGCTGCCGGTACTTACTTATTTGAATCCGCTCGACCGGGGTACTTTACGAAGAATTCTCGTAGAGCCCAAAAATTCAATAATAAAACAATACAAAAAACTATTTGAAATCGACGGTATTGAACTGGAATTTGCCGATGAAGTTCTGGATTATATTGTTGACAAAGCCGTTGAATTCAAACTGGGGGCCAGGGGATTAAGGTCGATATGCGAAACCATCATGATCGACCACATGTTTCATACCCCCTCAAAAAAGTCGAAAAAACTCCATATCACACTCGACTTTGCTATGGACAAAATTGAACGTACCCATTTGGGACGTCTTAAAGCAAGCTGAGAAAACATTGAGTGTTTTAATTCTTGTGAGTTAAAGGAAGGTATCCTGTCCGACAGGCAGAAGTCAGAAGGTTTGAGGTTAAGGTTAAGGCTGAGGTTGAAAACTCACCACAGAGAACACTGAAGGACACAGAGATAGAAGATAGACTTTAGAAAAAGTTAAGTTAAATCTGATATAAGCGACAAATCCTGAGTTAAAAAATGCAACAGCTTTTTGTTAAACGGCATAGTCGTTTGAAATCGCACAAAGTGCGATAATAATTCGCGAAATTCGTAACGCTCGGCTCTGCCGCTTGCTTGCAAGAATTCGTGGTTGCCAAACAACTAATGGCGCAGCCATTTAATAAGACGCTGGAAAATATCTTCCCCAAAAAACACGAATATCAGGAGTAAGACATTACGTTTTTTCAGGTTAAGTCTGAAAAAAGCCCCTGTATGGGATTTTGTCAGCTTAAAAACATGGTGTTTAGTTTATTGCGTTAAGCGTTTAAGCGCCTGATATGTTTTTTGTTGAAGGTGTTTAAAAAGACTATTTTTTACTCTGTGAGACATAGTGTAAACGTCGTGTTACTCTGTGAAACAATAAATTACACAGACTATCACCGGGTAAAACAGAGGTCTGACAGCTTGCTCCGATTTATCGAAGAGTAATAGGGGCTTGTTTCATGCATCAAAATGATTACTATTAATTTTTTATTGCCAAACTTTCAAAGATAATATTCATAAGTCCGGTCTAAAAAAATATTTATCTCATAAAAAAATTTGCGCCTTTGTGTCTTTGCGTTAGAGCATTTTTATCGGCCAGTTACTATTCTGGAAGGACAACAAATTAATCCTCAAGTCTGATTTCATGTGTCAGTTCCAGAGCTTTTCGATACACTGCTGAAACACCGCAATATTTTTCATCCGACAAAGACACGGCCTTTTCAATCTTATCCTTGGGCAAATCTTTCCCTTTGAATGTGTAAATCACATGCATTTTGGTATAATGCTTCGGATGCTCTTCGGTCATGTCTGCTTCTACTCTCACATTAAAGTCATCCACGTCCACGCGCATTTTTCTCAGTATAGATATAACATCCATAGCAGTACATCCGGCCAGTGAAAGGAGCATCAACGGTTTAGGCCTGACCCCTTTATCCTCACCACCTACCGAAGGGTCCGCATCAAGTATCACTTTATGACCGTTCATCTCTGTCTCAAACGACATTTTTCCTGTCCAATTAAGGTCTAACGTTGATTTCATATCAAAGTTCTTTTAGTTTTTCTTAAGAAATTGTATTTTAGAACAAATATATTGCTTTATCAATCGTTTTTATCAATTAATGACAACCGATTCTAATTTTTACCCGAACAACAGAACAAACAAAAGCCATAGCAAAAATGTTCAAATATTCACATATATATATTCGTCGGATGTCAGTGCAAATATAATCTTTCTTTTTATATTTGTATAGCTGCTTTTATGACAGAAATCATGTTATTATATTACTTACTTTAAGTACGTGTTATGAGAAAGTCCCAGGAAATTGTAAGCCCTGAAACAATTGATTTGCGTTCGTTTGAGATATTTAAAGGTCTTACCGACGCAGAACTTGAATCACTCAATCAGAACCTGGTCTGTAATAGTTACAAAAGAGGTTCAATTATTTATAATGAAGGAAGCCGCATTAACGGCTCCTATGTGGTTGTAAAAGGCATCCTGAAGATATACAAAACAGGATTCGACGGCAAAGAACAAATCATCAGATTTGCAAAGGAAGGAGATTTAATTGGCTTTCGCTCAATTGTAAGCGAAGAACTGGCCTGCACCACAGCCAGAGTGATTCAGGATGCGGTACTCTGCTACCTCCCCGGAGATGTGATGACAAATTTCATCAAAGGCAATCCGGAATTTGCCATGTCTCTTATGCGGCTAACCTGCAGGGAGTTGGGCGAATCCAATAAATTCCTTACAGACATTGCACAAAAGACGGTTCGTGAAAGATTGGCCGAAGTGCTGTTACTCTTAATGGATACCTTTGATCTGGATGAAGATCACACGCTTCAAATATCGCTCACTCGTGAAGAACTGGCCAACATGGTCGGTACTGCTACAGAATCTGTAATAAGGCTTCTGTCGGAATTTAAATCGGATAAGCTGATTGAGCTGAACGGACGCAAAATAAAGCTGCTTAATATTCCCAGGCTCATCAAAATCGGGAACGTTTATGTTTAGCTTTATCCGGGGATATCATCAATAGTTGAATAATAATATTTACCGGTAAAGATATACGCTCAGCGGAGGTATCGGCAGGTCTTTTGTACCTCTGGAACAACCACGGGCTGCCATATCCTTGTCATTATCAGGTAGCGCAGCAACTTTGTTTGCATTTAAAGCGCTTAACAAAGCGGCACCGGTTGGCGTAAACAACTCGGTTTCGATGGGCCCGGCTTCAGCAGGAATGTTATTGTTCCTGATCATTACTTCGGTAGCAGGAGCCGGTACTTTGAGCGTGCCGTGAGAAAAACTGACAGATCCGCCACCCCAACACACCGGACAAGTGAGAACAGCCTCTGTTGGTGCCGACAATTCCTGGAGTCCGGTAACAGCTCCCATCACGTCGATAAGAATATCCTGGGCCTCATGCAACCAGGCCTCCGGCTCATCCTCGTGATGATGGTGATGATGATGGCCGGAAGCGGTTGTACCATCCTCATGCTTGTGATGATGTGCGTCGTGGTGATGATGATGTTGCATATCAAACTCATAAGTAGCATGAGCTTCCTTTTCAGCAGCAATCAAATGTTGCAGCATGCGCATTCCAAAAGCCCTGTATTCATTCCGAATAGAAAAATCCTCAAAAAGATGTTCCAACAAATGTTGTGCTTTTGTTGACGATAAATGACCATGATGATGTTCCACCTCGATGTGAAGACGACTACAGCCATCGGCAGTTTTTCTGTGACTGACCACAGCCCGGCCAAGCATTTCGGCAGCAGCTTTCATAGCACCTGTTACAGTCCGGGCATCCGCACCGGCATCGATCAAAGCAGCAGAGAACATATCGCCTGCTATTCCACCTTTGGGTTCTATATATAACTTCATAATGAACTGTTTTTTGCAATCAAACCTGCGACAACAGCCGCTCGTATCCCCCCGTCAATATTGACAACAGTAAGATTGGGTGCGCAGGAGGCAAGCATAGATGTAAGCGCAGCTTCATTGGCTCTGAACCCGTAACCCACCGAGGTTGGAACACCCACAACCGGCAGCGGAACCAGACTTGAAACAAAAGGGGCCAAAGCTCCTTCCATTCCGGCAACAACAATAACAGCAGCCACTTTTTTATTCATCCCTTCCATAACAGCATCCAAAACTCTTGTGGGATGAGCAATTCCACGGTCTTCAAAAACAACAGGATTAACCCCCAAAGCCTCCAGTGCCAGAGAACACTCCGAGGCTACCGGATGGTCGGCAGCACCGGCACTGATCACAAGCACATGTCCTTTGGGCTCCGGAAAATCTCCGATGGCCAGAAGAAGTGGGGTTTCCCTCACTGAATACCGGTCGTTGAAATAATCCACCAACGTCGCCTGATGGGGACTTCTGGACACCAGAACGCCTGAGTGCCTGGTTAGCCAGGCATCGGCGAGCTCAACGGTCTGATCGGCTGTTTTGTATTCACCATAAATTATTTCAGGAATGTTAATACGGGCTCCGCGATTAACATCGGCTATATAGTTACGTGCCGTTTCCATCCATTCGAGAGAGAAATGTCTTCTGGCCTCATCTTTGCTCATCTTTCCCCCGGCAATCTGCTCATATAATTCATCAAAAGTCATAGCCCTAATTTTTTATCAAATGCATTTTTTCTGGCACCTTCCAGGTCAAGGGTTACGAAGATAGCAATTTGTTTCCCTTTTTCAACAATCTGCTGCCGGAAGCCGGGTTCGATTAACTTGCTAAACGTGGCCATTTCACGGCATTCAATTCGTAAATGGTCATCATCATCCATGCGGCAACGAAGATGATGATCACCGGTCTCGATCAGAATTTGCTGTTCAATATTACGGATAATTTCAAGACGTTCCTTTGTAATACGGGTACGATAATTAAAGCGTGTAGCCAGACAACTCTCCATGTTGGCTATTACAGGATCGGCTCCCATCCCGACAGCGATCTCCCTCGCTTGTTCTTTGGAAATGCCCAATTGGGCAAGCGGCGAACGAACACCTCCTCTGCGCAAAGCTTTCACTCCGGGTCTGTAACTCCCGGAATCGCTGGCATTGGTACCGTCAAATACAGGAGCATCGCCACGTGAAATTACCGGTCGGATAAGCTGACCTTTACAATGATAACAACGATCAACAGGATTCTCAAGAATTTTCCGGGCGGGCTTTAAATCGATTACTTCAATACGGCTACAACCCAGGTTGCCGGCCTGTTCTCTTATCTGCTCTTCAGACACACGGTTAAATCCGTTATTGATCCAAACCGGTCTGACATCAACACCGGCCTCTATGGCACAACCCAATAAGGCACAACTGTCAAAACCACCCGAAAACAGCAGATAAAACGGGCCTGATTCCTTTATATATTTTGTCAACAATTCTTTCAAATTTCAGAAATCTCTGTCAATTCCTTCCTACTAAACCATTAAATGATTCTCAGCAGCCCGGGCTTAACGGGTGTCTATTAACTCGCAAAATTTTCACAATAAGTGTGTCTGTTCAGAAAGTGCCAGTTGCAAAGCTTGCGAAGCCGTAAAAACGCAGTTTACTTTTCGTAAATGAATATTTTGGCGGCGAGTGTAACACAGCAAATGGTACTTTATGGACAGACAGTGACAATTGTTTAGAAAAAGCCAATCATAAACGTCGCAATTTAAGAAAAAAATGTTTATATACATAGATAGTTGAATGTTTAAGAAAAGTGAACACAAACAGGGCTTTACATGTTATTTTTACACAGGCCATTACATCAGTATTTGGTCTTTTTAAAAAAATGTTTGACTTTTGCTGGCGGTATAAATAGTTCGTGTCTATAAACCAGCAAAAATTTTCACAATATGCGTGTCTGTTCAGAAAGTGCCGGTTGCAAGTCTTGCGAAGCCGCCAAAAACCGAGTTTACTTTTCGTAAATGAGTATTTTGACGGCAAGCGTAACACAGCAAATGGCACTTTATGGACAGACACTAAATAAAATAGAGCTCGTCTATAAACTCGCAAAGAATTTTTACAGTATGTGTGTCTGTTCAGAAAGTGTCATTTACAAGGCTTGCGAAGTCCGAAAATACGGAGTTTACTCATCGTAAATGAGTAATTTTCGGACGAGCATAACACAGTAAATGGCACTTTATGGACAGACACTAAATAAAAATGTATGGAAAAAAGCGGTTACACAGGGTTGGTAAAATCGGCATTGGAGAATTACTCGGATATGCCGGCTTTCAGTGACTTCAAAGGAGATACCATTACCTTTAAAGAAGTTGGAAAATCGATTTATCGTTGTCATCAGGTTTACAAAGCATTGGGAATTAAGCCCGGTGATAAAGTTGCTCTCATCGGAAGAAATTCAACCAATTGGGCCCTGATTTATTTAGGCACTGTTACTTACGGTGCCACAATTGTCCCCATTCTACCCGATTTCAGCCCTTCCGATATTAATCACATTGTCAATCACTCCGAATCTGTACTTCTGTTTTCCACCGACCAGATTTTTGATAAAGTCGATGAAACAAAAATGCCATCACTTAAGGGAATCATTTCGGTAAATGATCTCTCCGTCATTGTCGATAACAACGGGAAAGTGCGGAAAGCTGTTGAAAAGGCACAAAAGGAAATATCCAAAACCGACGACAGCTTCGATGTCGGGATGATCGATTTCTTTAGTCCCAAACCAGATGATGTAATGGTGCTTTCCTACACATCGGGTACATCAGGCTTTTCCAAAGGAGTGCTTTTGCCTCACCGAAGCATCTGGTCAAACGTGCAATATGCCCGCGATACCTTTGACATCATTCCCGGAGAACGTATTGTTTCATTCTTACCTCTGGCACACGCATACGGATGCCTCTTTGAATTTTTATGGCCATTTACCGAAGGCTGTCATGTAACTTTTCTCTCCAGAACACCTTCACCTCAGATTATTACCGAAGCCTTTCGAAGTATAAAACCTCATCTGATCCTCTCGGTTCCGCTGGTGCTCGAAAAAATCTTCAAGAAGCAAATATTACCAAAACTCGAAAAGAAAAGCCTGAAAGCCCTTCTTAAATTACCCGTTCTCAACAAACTTCTTTACGCGAAAATCAAAGATAAGCTGACCGAAGTATTTGGCGGCGAATTTCGTGAAATGATTGTTGGCGGAGCTGCACTGAACAAAGACGTGGAAATATTCCTGCGTAAGATAGGTTTTCCCTTAACAATCGGGTATGGCATGACCGAATGCGGCCCTTTGATCAGTTATGCGCCATGGGATGAAACAAAACCTCAATCTGCAGGAAGAATCGTTCACAGAATGGAGGTAAAAATCGACTCGGATGACCCTTACAACAAAGTTGGAGAAATTCTTGTAAGAGGAGAAAACAACATGATCGGGTATTATAAAAACAAGCAGGCCACCAGCGAAATGCTTGATTCTGAAGGATGGTTACACACCGGGGATCTTGGAGTCATCGATAAGGACAACTTCATCTTCATTAAAGGACGAAGTAAAAATATGATTCTTGGTCCGTCGGGACAGAATATCTACCCCGAAGAGATTGAAGCTGTAATCAACAATAAGGAATATGTTCAGGAATGCCTGGTTCGGGAAGACAATGGAAAAATTGAAGCTCTTGTTTATCCGGATTATGAAGCAGTAGACGCTGAAGACCTGGGGGATCAGGATATCGAAAAGATTCTTCAAAAAATAAAGAAAGAAGTAAACCAGGAACTACCTGCCTTTATGAATATTTCCAGAATAGTGCTGTTCCCCGAAGAGTTTGAAAAAACACCAAAGAAAAGTATTAAACGATATAAATACCAATCGTAAAAAAAATGCCGGCGGTGTCAAGTCTCGCCGGCATTTTTTAACTTTTCCATTACAAAGAAGAGTATTATCTTTATCCTTCAAAAGAACAATAGTTCATTTTAACAGGATTTAATGCAATGGAAATCATCACACTTGTAGAAAACCTGGCATACCAACAGGGAACAAAAGGAGAGCATGGTCTCTCGTTTGTTGTAAAAACAGCAGGGAAACAAATTCTCTTCGATACCGGACAGAGCAATTTGCTGGTCGAAAATGCAAAAAGATTGAACGTCGACCTCCGGGCCATCGATATGGTGGTTATCAGTCATGGTCATTATGATCATACAGGTGGACTGGCAGCCTTTTTCGGGATCAACGATCATGCTCCGGTTTATTTGAAACCAAAAGCCTTTGAGGATAAATACTCACAGTCGACAGGCCAGGCACGGTTTATAGGAATCGATAAGACGGTTGCACAAACATACACCTCCCGGTTCAAATACATCGAAAAACCAACAGAAATAGCACCAGGACTAAAAATTATACCTGACATAGGACATTTCTACGCGTTTGAACAAATCTCTCCCGCCATGCTGGTTGACAAAGCAGGAGCAAAAAGTGCCGATCCGTTCGAAGACGAACTATTCATGGTATACGAACACAATAAAGGTCTTACTGTCTTCGCAGGTTGTGCTCACAGAGGAATTGGCAACATTTGCCGCACGGCAATGGAGGTGACTGGCAATAACCATATAAAGCTGGTTTTGGGAGGAACTCACCTGAAAGGTGCCTCAAAAGGGAGGATACAAAAAACGGTAAAAGCCTTCGAAGCCCTGGATGTTGAAAAATACGGCCTGTGCCATTGCACCGGACTTCCTGCATTTATGGAATTCTCAAAAAAATTTAAAGACAGGGTCAGATATGCTCATGTAGCAACACGTTTTCTACCCTATGATTGACAAAGCCTTCATCGACGGACATAATTGATATACGAATAAGAGAATCCGGATTTTTCATCGTTGTATGGTCCTTCCGAACGCTCAACCACCCATTCATCTTCTTTTATGGGAGGGAACCAGGTATCGATGCGGGGAAACTTATAATGGATCAAAGTGAGATAAATCCTGATCGCATCTGAGAAAAAGAGCTTATAAACTTCCCCGCCGCCAATCACGAACACGCTTTCTTCCGGACTGCAGACTTCATGAAGCTCATCGCCCGAATGAATAACTTCACAGCCGGGAGGTGAGAAATCTTTCTGCCTTGTAATAACGATATTTCTACGATTGGGGAGAGCACCTTTCGGCAGCGCTTCAAAAGTCTTCCTCCCCATCACGATGGCATTACCTGTTGTCAGCTTTTTAAACCGTTTAAGGTCTTCACTGATAAAAGCGGGCTGGTTACCATCAATACCGATACCACTATTTTCGTCGACTGCAACAATAAGAGACAAGCGCATGTCATTAGATGATTAGATGTTAGATATTACAAGGTTAGATATTGATTTTCCGGTTGCCGGCAGGTACCCAAAGGGAACCGTTATCGAAGAGCATGCACTTCCAAAGAATAAAGCACAATAGTGCATATCAATAACTTTCATATTCTACGGAATCATTTCCATTTTAAACAGATATTTTTCCTTTGATGTGAGGATGCGGATCGTAATTACTCAGCACAAAGTCGTTATATTTAAAGTCGTCAATTCTTTTCACATCGGGGTTTACAGTCATCGTGGGCAGATGTCTCGGCGCCCGTGTCAGCTGCAGTTTCACCTGATCTATGTGATTGAGATATATGTGCGCATCGCCAAGGGTATGAACAAAATCGCCCGGTTCAAGATTGGTAACCTGGGCAACCATCATTGTCAGCAAAGCATAAGAGGCAATATTAAAAGGAACGCCAAGAAAAATATCTGCACTTCGTTGATAGAGCTGACAGCTTAACTTCCCATCGGCCACATAAAACTGGAACAGGATGTGGCATGGAGGCAATTCCATATCATCGAGCTGCCCCACGTTCCAGGCACTAACAATGTGCCGGCGTGAGTCGGGATTCGACTGAATAGAATCAATGACCTGTTGCAACTGATCGATATGACCTCCTTTGTAATCGGGCCACGAACGCCATTGATATCCGTAAATCGGGCCTAACTCTCCATCTTCCCGGGCCCATTCGTTCCATATCCGCACACCATTGTCCTGTAAATATTTCACATTTGTACTACCCTTAATAAACCACAAAAGTTCATGGATAATAGACTTAAGATGGAGCTTTTTGGTAGTCAGTAATGGAAACCCATCCTGAAGATCGAAACGCATCTGGTGCCCGAAAACACTGATTGTACCCGTACCTGTCCGGTCTTCTTTTTGTACACCCTCATCAAGTACCCGTTTCAAAAGTTCTTTATACTGTCTCATACAATTCCATTATCTAAAAATCTAACGATCTATTGAATTTCCAAAATAGTTGAAATGGGAAAGTGGTCGGAATAATCAACCTTGTGCCGTCTGAAACCATAAGAATTGATGTCCGGGTCATGAAATATATAATCAATTCTCAAAGAAGGAAGCCGGCCATTATAGGTACCTCCGAATCCTGACCCCGATTCCCTGAAAGCATCCTTCAGATTGCTTCTCATCCTGCGGTAAACATAAGAGATGGGCATATCATTAAAATCACCGCAGACAATCACAGGATAAGGCGAATTATTAATGTGATTTGAAATCCTTTCGGCCTGGGAAGACCTTTGCCTGAAAGCCCTGGACATTTTACGAACGATTTCCCGTATGCCGTCTTTCTGTTTCTGATCCAACTCAAAAGTAAGGCTGTCAATCACGTTAAAATCCTGTGATCTGAAACCTATAGATTCCAGATGATTATTAAATACCCTGAATACTTTACCGTTAATATTAACATCGGTAAAAATGGCCATATTTTTACTGTTGCTAAAATCAAGTGCCCCCTTATTTACAACAGGGAATCGGGAAAAGGTGGCAATTCCGTATCCAATATTCTGACCGGAGTAATCGCGGTATTCTATATGACTATACCCCATCTTCCGCAACCTTGCCCTCAGAAAATTGGGCGAATATCCCTCCTTCCGTCTGGAAGTAAAGTATTCCTGCACACAAAGAATATCAGGATCGGCCTTTTCAATAAAATCATAAATGGCATACGGCATACCAGGTAGTTCGGACCACTCGTAAAAATCGAACATCCGGGCATTAAAAGTCATTATTTTCACAGGATTCTTCAGGTCATCAGGAGGTTGTTCTCCTTTAAACTGAAAAATATTTCCCCAAAGATTCCACGTTAAAAGCAAAACCGCCAGAGGCATTACCAGATGAATACTTTTCCTCAGAATATGAAGGATGAGCGCCAACAAATTGATAACCCACAAAACCGGAAACAGAAAGCCCAGAAGTGCTAAAACATGAATCTTTTCGGGACTGATGAAAACGGGTGTCACCGAAATAAGCAGGAGCAAGGCAAGCACAAGCGTGACAAAGAATGATATGGACTTAAATAACCGCTTCAATTTTTAACTAAAATATTATGTTTGTATACTTTTGTTAGTTTTTCGAGTATACCAGTACTTTCAAATTCGCACGACTGACAGCTCACTAAAAACTACTGACTAGTGTCTGTCCATAAAGTGCCATTTACTGTGTTAAACTCGTCCGAAAATTACTCATTTACGATGAGTAAACTCCGTATTTTGGGACTTCGCAAGCCTTGTAAATGACACTTTCTGAACAGACACGCAAATTGTGAAAATTTTTGCGAGTTTATAGACACGCACTAACTACATTACTTTTTGTTCAGTTGTCCTGACTGGCATTGAAAAGTGTCTTTTTCTCTTCCTTCGATAAACTGTCGTATCCGCTCTGTTTAATTTTCTCAAGAATACGATCCAACTCCTTTTGCCGACGCACTTTCTGAGCATTATATTCCATGTCACTCATGGGCCGGCTGTGTGTTACTTTCATCCTGGAACGTTTACGGAACAGGCCTCCGAACCTCGAGGCAGCCGTGTCGAAAAAATTCCCTTTAATTTTACCTTCCGATAATTTCCATCCGTAGTACAATCCGGCCAGGGCACCACCAATATGTGCCAGATGACCGCCGGCGTTAGCCATTCCCGGAATACTTACCAGATCGATGATAAAAGCTCCAAGCGCAATATATTTAAGCTTAACAGGGCCAATTAAAAAAAGATAAACCGAAAAGTTCGGCCGTATGCGTGCCACAGCAAAAAGAATGGCCATTACCGAGGCAGAAGCGCCCAGCAAGACAGAACCACCACTGCCCGGATAAAAAGCCGGTAACAAATTAAAAGCCAGAAGGTAAACTCCGGCACCGGCCAAACCACCCCAGATATAAACCGTTAATAATTTGCCGGCATCCACAAGATGCACGAACAACCGGCCAAACCAATACAGATAAAGAACATTAAACAAAATATGAAAAAAATCGTAGTGCAAAAACATGTATGTCAGCAGACTCCACGGACGAAGCAGGAGTAGAACCGGCTCAGAGGGTACCGACAACCAACTGATCATTAATTGAATAGATGCAGCACCCGCACCCATGAGCAGCAACAACAGTTGCAGCAATTTAACGACAACAAATACCCCAACATTGACATAGATGAGTTTTGTGAGAACATTTCCCTCACGAAAAGATTGTTTTATCTCATTCCATATACTCATACCGGCAAATTAATAATAAATTCCTCTATTTTTCCAGTACTTGATAAGAATAAACCCAAACAGCATACCTCCCAAATGCGCCCAGTGAGCTACATTATCCATTGAGAAATTTCGGATACCCAGGAAAAGCTCAACCAAACCATATATGATCACAAAATATTTGGCTTTGATCGGTATCGGCGGAAATAATAACATCAGCTGAGTGTTGGGGAACAGCATCCCAAAAGCCAGCAATATTCCAAAAACAGCTCCCGAAGCACCCACGGTAACAAAACTGTTGAGATAGCCATTGCGGTATTGTACCATGTATTCTTTCGATAATGCAATGGCTTTATCCGGGTTATTGTCAATTAACTGATTATATGATTGGACAAACTCATTAAATTGCTGCTTCATTTCATACGACCTGATCTGGACATCTTCATTTAAGAAAGCCTTCAGGTTTTCGGGACTTGCGTTATTCATATAATGCGTTATGGCATCCATCATGGGCATTACCTCTATATATTGAGTAAGAATATGCACAATGGCTGCTCCGATTCCGGTCACAAAATAATAGATGAGAAACCGTCTGGTTCCCCAAACCACTTCCAGCATGCGCCCAAACATGAACAACGCAAACATATTGAAGAAGAGGTGAAAAAAGATAATTCCCTCGCCTGGCGAAAAATAAGCATGCAGGAACATATACGTTACCAGCTGAAAAGGATTAAACGCTTCGGCAGTGGGTAAATGAAGTCCAAGATAATCCTCAATGGCAAAACCGAAGGTACCGTAAAACACCAGGCTGGCCACATAAAAAATCACATTAATCAGTATCAGATTCTTGACTGCGGTTGTCAGACCGCCAAAAGGGGATGCTCCAAAGTTCATTTTATATCACTAAAAATTAATAAATCAACGTCGATTGGGTTTGCAATTTCAGTGCCATGTTTCGGGTTTATCTGTCATGCATTCTCACCGGAAGCGTTTTTCGAGTTCCTCATTATCGAGAATCGTAAATACGGGTTTTCCTCCGGGCGTATAATTGGGTGCACTACAAAGAAACAACTTATTGATCAATTCTGCCATTTCATCCTGTGTTAATACTTCGCCCGGCCGCATACAGGCATTTCTGGCCATAACTCCTGCCATTTGTTCCCGAACTTCGTGCCTGGGGTCTACTTCTCCACTCTTGAATGCATTCAGCAAAGCATCGATAAGTTTACGGGTATTGATCCCTTTCAACAAAGAAGGCTGACCAATTACTGAAAAGGTACGGTCACTTCTCTCTTCCAATTCGAACCCGAAAATACGTAAATCATCCATAATATCCCTCAGTAAAATAGCGTCCTCTTCACTAAATCCAATCTCTTCGGGGAAAAGAGAATGCTGCGAAACCGATGCATCAGCACTGATATTCCTGAGAAAATCCTCGTATAAGATACGCTCATGCGCACGGCGCTGGTCGATGATCATGACCCCTGATTTTACCGAAGTAATAATGTATTTGCTTTTTATCTGAAAATAGAGGGCGCCTGTTTCTTTATATTCATTCCCGGTTTTAACAGCATCATCGTTCCCGCTTTCAGAGGCATCTTCTTTCGAAGGAAGAATCAGCATATCGGTCCCGTCAGCGGGATCAATCTTGTGGGAAGCGGACTGAAACCCTTCGTAAAGCGACTCCCAACCGGACGGAGGTGAAGATGTTCCCGACCCGGAAGGTCTGTAATTCTTTTCCTCATCGAATGGATTATATTCGGGATTAATTTTTACAGACGGCTCGGGAATTGGTTCATCTCTTTTCTTAGCCGGAATCTGGACTTCTCCCGCATCTCCAAAATCGATAGACGGAACCATATTAAACTTTCCCAGTGCTTCACGAACAGCAGCGCTGACTATTTTCCACACAGACCGCTCGTCTTCAAATTTTATCTCCGTCTTTGTGGGATGAATATTCACATCGATGATTTCGGGGTCGGCTTCGAAAAAAAGAAAATAGGGTGGACAATGCTCTGCGGGAACAAGATTTTCGTAGGCAACCATTACCGCTTTATGAAGGTAAGGACTTCGCATGTAGCGGTGGTTGACAAAAAAATACTGATCGCCCATTGTCTTCCTGGCGGACTGGGGTTTACCAATGAAACCGTGTATTTTAATGATAGAAGTATCGGTCTCAACCGGTAGCAACAAAGAGTTGGTGTGCGACCCTATCAATGCAGAAATGCGTTGCCTCAGGTTGGAAGACGGGAGGGTGAACAATTTTTGATTATTGTGCTCCAGCGAGAACATAATGGAAGGATTGGCAAGGGCGATCCTTTGAAACTCGTTAACAATATGGCGCAACTCGGTGGCATTGGTCTTGAGGAATCTCCTGCGGGCCGGCACATTAAAAAAAAGGTTCTTAACCATAAAGTTACTGCCGGGGGCACATGTAACAGGCTCCTGATTCTCTACTTTTGAACCTGCAATTTCGATTCTGGTTCCCAATTGTTGCTCATGTAACCTTGTTTTGAGCTCCACATGAGCAACAGCAGCTATCGAAGCCAATGCTTCACCCCGGAATCCCATGGTTCGAATGGCAAATAAGTCATTGGCATTGCGAATTTTCGAAGTAGCATGCCGCTCAAAGGCCATCCTGGCATCGGTTTCAGACATCCCGCAGCCATTATCAATGATCTGTATCAGCGTACGTCCGGCATCCTTTATGATAATCTGAATTTCAGAACTTCCTGCATCAACAGCATTTTCAACCAGCTCCTTAACAACCGAGGCGGGTCGCTGAATTACTTCTCCGGCAGCAATCTGATTGGCAACTGAGTCGGGTAATAGTTGGATAATATCTGACATATATTACTGCTTCTCTCTATTTTATTTTGTTTCTGCACGGAAATAACAAAGTGGTCAGGCAAAAGATTAATTTACATTAAAAACTTCTCATACCAATCGTAAGCAGAATTAAGCAAATAATAGAATAAGGCAATCAATAAAATGAGGATAATAATCAACCGTAAATTAGATTTTTTTCTTTCACTTCGCGTCACCTCAAAATGTGACTTAATCCGCCGTCGCATTCCGCCTCTTATTCTTTCAGCATACGCCCTGCCATCTTCCTCCTCTTCAACCGGCATACCCATCTCCTGACGGATACGACGTTCCCGCTCTTTCTGCTTCTCCTTCTCCGGATTATAATAGATCGGATCGTACTGGAACCGTCGGTGACGCGGTATTTTAATAAATGTAAATCTCATAACAACAGAACGTTATATTTATAGATGTAAGATTTTAGGTAATATATGAGTCTCGACTTAAACAGCCTTTTCATGCCGGGCCCGGGTCACATGTAATTTTCGAATCGCAATTAACTAATTGTTAATGAACATCAAAAGATTACCTGCATCAATAAGATCGGCAACAAGAAACTTTCAGGAGCAGACTCATATTTATAACCTTAAATTACAAATGTAATAAATCCCTCACTTCTTTTATATGCCGTCCGACAATAATATTTAGCCCTCGGCACTTATGCTTTTTCTATTCAAACTAATAATTTTTATTAGTTAAATTTTTTGTTTAACTTGCCTTGCAAAAAACTCAACCCATGCTTGTTAAAACTTTTGGAGCTGCCGTTACCGGTATTGATGCCATTACCATTACCATTGAAGTAAATGTTACGCGCGGCATAAGATTTTTTCTGGTCGGGCTTCCCGACAATGCTGTCAAAGAAAGCCAACAACGCATTGAATCGGTATTCAAAGAGACCGGCCATAAATGGCCCGGAAAACGTATTGTTGTTAACATGGCTCCCGCCGATACCCGTAAAGAAGGTTCTGCCTACGACCTGCCCATTGCCGTTGGTGTTTTGGCTGCCGATGAACAAATCACTTCATCTCGTATCAGCGATTTCATGATGATGGGAGAACTATCCCTCGACGGTTCAATCCATCCCATCAAAGGTGCGTTGCCAATTGCGTTGCAGGCCAAAGCCGATGGTTTCAAAGGATTTATTGTTCCCAAAGCCAATGCCCGTGAAGCTGCCGTAGTAAAAGGACTGAATGTGTATGGAGTGGAGTCGTTCCGCGAGGTGGTGGATTTCCTGACCGGCCGGAAAGAAATTGAACCGGTGGAAGTGGACACCGATGCAGAGTTTCTGAAAGAACAGGCACGCAGTGAATTTGATTTTGCCGATGTGAAAGGTCAGGACAGCGTAAAACGCGCCCTCGAAATAGCGGCAGCAGGCGGCCATAACGTAATAATGATAGGACCGCCCGGATCGGGAAAGTCAATGCTGGCCAAACGTCTTCCCACCATATTGCCACCGCTTACCCTCGACGAAGCTCTGGAAACCACAAAAATCCATTCAGTGGCCGGAAAACTGAATGGTCATATTTCTCTGCTTACACGAAGGCCTTTCAGGTCGCCGCATCATTCGGTCTCTGATGTAGCCCTGGTAGGCGGAGGTTCTTATCCCCAACCCGGAGAGATTTCTCTTGCGCACAACGGGGTTCTGTTTCTCGACGAACTTCCCGAATTTAAACGCAGCGTTCTCGAAGTGATGCGGCAGCCGCTGGAAGACCGCACCATATCCATCTCAAGGGCACGTTTTACCATCGATTATCCGGCCAGCTTTATGATGGTAGCCAGCATGAATCCATGCCCCTGTGGCTACTACAACCATCCCGAAAAAGCCTGCGTTTGCAGTCCGGGGGTTGTTCAAAAATATCTGAGTCGCATTTCCGGCCCTTTGCTCGACCGGATTGATATTCACATAGAAGTAGTCCCTGTTCCTTTTGATAAACTTGCTGCCCAGAAACCAGCTGAAACCAGCAACACAGTGCGGGAGCGCGTTATTAAAGCAAGAGCAGTTCAGTCGGAGCGGTTTAAAAAATAAAAGACGTACATTGCAACGCGCAAATGAGTACGCGCCTGCTGACCAAATATGCAACACCTGACGAAAGCGGACAGGCTATTCTCAAGAATGCCATGGAAAAACTCGACCTGTCGGCCAGGGCATACGACCGAATATTAAAGGTATCGCGAACCATTGCCGACCTTGAAGAATGCGAAAACATTGAAGCGCATCATGTGGCCGAAGCGGTACAGTACCGCAGTTTAGACCGTTCGGGATGGGCCGGATGATACGGATTTTTTTGTTTCTTTGCTCAATGCTGAACAAACAGCAGTATCGTGCGTTTTGACTGAAAGAAAAAAGAAGCCTGTTTTCAGTACTTTTATGACAAAAAAGAAAAACAATCGCATTATGTCGGCAAACAGTTTAATGGACCCAATCGGAAGACTTATGGGACTAAGATATAAATCGCACCCCTGGCACGGCATCGATATTGGAGAGAAAGCGCCGGATATTGTAAACTGCTTCATAGAGGTGGTTCCGACAGATACCATTAAATACGAAATAGACAAGGTGAGCGGCTATCTGCGAATTGACCGCCCTCAGAAATATTCCAACGTTGTCCCTACACTTTATGGTTTTATTCCTCAGACCTATTGTGGCAATCACGTGGGTACTTTTTGTGCCGAAAAAACCGGTAAAAAGAACATAAAGGGTGATGGCGATCCATTGGATATATGTGTCCTTACCGAAAAAGACATTACCCATGGTGACATTATTGCAGAAGTGATTCCCATTGGCGGCCTGAGAATGATTGACGGTACCGCTGCCGACGATAAAATTATTTCGGTATTGAAAGGCGATGTGGTTTACGGTGATTTTTCAGATATTTCTAACCTGCCTGAACTGGTCATCCGCCGCCTGAAGCATTATTTTCTTACCTACAAAGATATGCCCGGCATGAACCGCGAATCGGAGATTACTCATGTATATAATGCCGAAGAGGCCCGGGAAGTGATCCGGCTCTCGATCAAGGATTATGAAGCCCGCTTTGAAGATTTGAGAAATGCGCTGTCGAACTATTAGATGTGCTTTTTATACCGCACTCACAGATCGTTAAATTTTTAGATTTAAGATACCGGATGGATATTAACCAAATATAAATGTCACCGAAGAAATCAGTTATTATTGTTGCCGGAGGTCGTGGCCTCAGGATGGGGAAAGACATTCCCAAACAGTTTATTGCAATAGGCGGCCGTCCTGTCTTAATGCATACCATCGAATCATTTACCAGGTGGGACCCGGATATCAGAATTGTAGTGGTTTTGCCTGATGACCAGTTTGACTATTGGAAAGCACTTTGCCGGGATCATAATTTCACTTCTGAACACCAACTGGCAGCCGGTGGAGAAACCAGGTATCACAGTGTAAAAAATGGCCTGAAGCACATTGGCAATGCCGATCTGGTTGCCGTTCATGACGGTGTCCGCCCTTTTGCAAGCAGGGAAACCATCGAGCGTTGCTTTCATGCAGCCCTGGAAAATGGTGCGGCCATACCTGTTATGGAAGTTGTGGAGTCGCTTCGGGAAATTGATGAAGATGGTACAAAAAGCCGTCGTGTTTTACGCAGCAATTACAGGACAGTTCAAACCCCACAGGTTTTCAGAGCTGCCATCATCACCAACGCTTATGAATTACCCTTTAGCAACGAATTTACAGACGATGCCTCGGTGGTCGAGGCAGCCGGACACAACATCACCCTCGTAGATGGAAATCCCGAAAATATCAAGATCACTTCGCCTTTCGATTTGATAATAGCCGAGGCTGTTTTATCAGGCATTGCTGAGGAACACAAAGCGCATTAAACTGCAGACCGGATCGGGAATATAGCTTGTTCCACCCCGGAATGACAAAAAACTCTGGTCAGGGCATCCGGTATATAAACGCATTAATATTCATCCCTGCACCCACGGACGTCATCAACACGTAATCGCCCGAATTCAGGGAATGATCCTTCATCTGCCCTTTTACCACAAGATCGTATAAGGTAGGAACGGTGGCCACACTGCTGTTACCAAAAGTCCTTATAAGCATAGGCATAACATTGTAGTCTGCATTCTTTTCGCCATACAGCCTGAAAATTCGTTTTAGTATGGCCTCATCCATTTTAGCATTGGCCTGATGAATCAGAACCTTGCTGATATCTTTCAGATGAAGCTCGTTTTTCTCCAGGCACTCCTTAGCCACCAATGGAACATAGGTCAATCCGTAATTGTAAACCTTGCGTCCGCGCATTTTAACATATTTCAGCCCGTGATTCAGCTCTTTGTTAAAAGAGTCGCCCATTGCCAGAAGGTCAAGATGGTCTTCCGTATCGGTACGTGTCACATGTTTCATCATCCCGACAGGTTTATCGCTTTCCACAGCCTCAAGCACCACCGCTCCGGCACCATCGGCAAATATCATGGAGTCGCGGTCGTGAGGGTCCATGGCACGACTGAGGGTGTCGGCACCTATTACCAGAACACTTTTGGCATCCCCCGACTTAAGGTAATAATTTGCTTGTATCATGGCCTGTGTCCATCCGGGGCACCCGAAAGTGATATCATAGGCCACAGTTTTCGGATTTTTTATCCCCAGCTTTTTTTTCACCCTTGAGGCCAGTGTTGGCATAATATCCGGGAAGAGACTTCCTGCTTTTATATCGCCAAGATTGTGGGCCACGATGATATAATCGAGCTTCTCCCTGTCGTATCCGGCATCTTTCAGTGCCTCTTCGGCCGCAAAAGTGCCAAGATCGGACGCTACAAAATTGCGCTCGGCAATGCGGCGCTCAGAGATGTCCGTGATCTGCTCAAACTTGGTAATAATCTCCTCTCCGGGAGTTTCTATCTTTGAACCGTCCTCATCCAGAAACAGACGATCGATAAAAGCTTCATTTGGTACGGTTAAAGGGGGAACATAACTCCCCGAACCTGTAATAACCGAGTATAACTTTGAACTACTCATAACCTTAATAGACCGTTAGATTATTAAATTTAAGATACAAGATGATTCGTATCCCATTGAAAATCTGCATTTCATCAAAACAAACCCATAAATAAAACCAATTGAATCTAAGATGTTTACAAAAGCTTAACGGACTATTGAACCTGCAATAGTAATTGATAAAATATAATCCGGTTAATGCCCGAACCGCTTTAACTCAAAAGTTTCTCCATCCCAAACT
The DNA here is from genome assembly GCF_000250735.1 of Anaerophaga thermohalophila str. Valhall. Lineage (GTDB taxonomy): Bacteria > Bacteroidota > Bacteroidia > Bacteroidales > Marinilabiliaceae > Anaerophaga > Anaerophaga thermohalophila_A. The sequence continues at coordinate 20,145 of NZ_AHZV01000100.1, read as the reverse complement.
GCATAAGTATATAACTTAACCCAGTCGCCCAGATAACAAACCCGGCTGTGTGTGCCGACAGGGAGGTCTATGGCCACATGTCGGTGTCCGTAAATAAAGAAATCGAAATGTTCCTGCTGAAGTTTCTTTTTGGAAAATTGTATCAGCCACTCCCCTTCTTCCCCCTGGAAGGTGGCCTTTTCAGAATCCTGATTATTCTCACGACTTTTTCGTGACCAAAACCGCGCCATAGCGACGCCGAGGTCGGGATGTACCCAACGAAACAGCCATTGAGCGGTTTTGTTTGTAAAAACTGCCTTTAAGCGTTTATAAGCTTTCTCATCGGGGGTAAGACCATCGCCATGAGCAAGAAAGAATTTTTTTCCATAGAGGGTCGTTATGTAAGGCTCTTTGTGCACTATTACGCCCGTCTCCTGCGGCAAATAATCAAATACCCAAATGTCGTGATTCCCGGTAAAGAAATGAACCGGAATTCCTCCATCTGTCAGTTCACAGAGCTTTCCGATAAAACGTGTATAGCCGCGGGGGATTACATGGCGATACTCGAACCAGAAATCAAAAATGTCACCCATGAGATAAACCTCACCTGCATCGTTTTTGATTCTGTCGAGCCATGCAACAAACCGCTTTTCATGTTCGCGATGGTCACTGATGTTTGGCGCTCCCAAATGAGCATCGGAAGCAAAGTATATTTTCTTTTTCTGCTCCAAAACCGGATTTTCCGTTTTTTTATTTCAGCGGACAAAGATATCTCTTTTTAATTTGATTCACCAAAAAGCTGGAAGAGTTGTAGCGACTTATTAAGCAATTGAATCTTATGGTCAAATATTCAATCGGAAAAGAGAACTGTTATAAACTTTGCAACAAAGGGCAAACCAGGAGCTTTGAATTCCAATCCTTCTTTTTGAACAACATGAAACTGTTCTAAAAGCCGAAAGAATGAAAGATCTTTGCCATTCTGAACGCAGTGAAGCATTTCAAAGTCAATATTTTGAAATCCTGTACCGTGACCTGACTTTACAATGATGGCTCCTTTTTGGACATCCTCGCTTCCGGGATTCCAGTCAAAACCGGAATTCAATTGCAATTAGTGTCTGTCCACAAAGTACCAGTTACTGTGTTACCCCTGCCAATTCTTTCCAAAGCATATCTTTAAGTTCTGAAAGCCCCTTTTGGGTCACTGAAGAGATAAAAACGCAAGGCACATCGGGCAGTTCCTGTTCAATTTCGTATTGCAACTCATCATCAATCAAATCGGACTTGGTGATTGCAAGTAATCTCTTTTTATCAAGTAATTCGGGGTTGTACTGCCTCAGCTCATTCAGAAGAATTTTATATTCCTGCCGGATATCTTTACTGTCGGCCGGAACCATGAAGAGCAAAATGGAATTACGTTCAATATGACGCAGGAACCGCAAGCCGAGGCCTTTCCCCTCATGTGCTCCTTCAATAATGCCAGGAATATCAGCCATTACGAACGAGCGATGTCCCCTGTATTTAACAATTCCCAGGTTTGGGACCAGTGTTGTAAAAGGATAGTTGGCTATTTCGGGCCTGGCAGCACTCACTACCGACAGAAGTGTAGATTTTCCGGCATTGGGAAATCCAACCAGGCCTACATCTGCAAGCACTTTCAGTTCCAGTATGACAGACAATTCCGACTCGGCCTCTCCGGGTTGAGCATAACGGGGTGTCTGGTTGGTTGCCGATTTAAAATGAACATTTCCCAGCCCGCCTTTGCCCCCGCGCACCAGGATGCGCTCCTCATCGTGTTCGGTAATTTCGAACAACACTTCTCCGGTTTCGGCATTTTTAGCGACTGTTCCCAGAGGTACTTCAATATAAGCATCTTTTCCGTCGGCACCGGTTGAAGTTTGTTTGCCCCCCGAGGCACCATTTCCGGCAAAAATATGCCGCTGATACTTCAGATGAAGTAATGTCCAGGTGTTACGGTTGCCACGCACTATCACATGTCCGCCGCGTCCTCCGTCACCACCATCGGGACCACCTTTGGCTACAAACTTTTCGCGCCGCAAATGACGAGACCCGGCCCCTCCTCTGCCGGAACGGCAAAATATTTTAACGTAATCTACAAAGTTTGATCCCGACATTAGCGGCTTATTTTACAGAGTCAATGGCTTCACAAATCCGTCCAAAAATATCATCTATCTCCCCCTCACCGGTGATGGGACGGTAAGTTCCTTCTTCTTTATAGAAATCAATTACCGGAGCGGTTTGCTCTCCATAAACGTTGATGCGCTTTTCTATGGTTTCCAGATTATCGTCGGATCGGCCGGACACCTGTCCCCTTTTCAGCAGGCGGTCGATAAGCTCCTGTCGTTTAACCTCCAGGTTGAGCATCACATTTACATCCTCGCCTCTTTTCTGAAGCATCTTTTTCAGAGCTTTGGCCTGTTCAACGGTACGAGGGAACCCATCAAAGATCACACCATCAACATTTTCGAGAGATTCCAATTTTTTCTCGAGCATGTCGATAATCGTTTCATCAGGAACCAGTTCGCCCTTATCGATAAACGATTTAGCTTTTTTCCCCAGATCGGTTTCAGCTTTTATCTCATTGCGCAGGATATCACCGGTTGAGATATGTGCAAACCCGTATTTCTCAATAATTTTTTCGCTTTGCGTTCCTTTTCCTGATCCGGGAGGTCCGAAAATTACAATATTCAGCATAACAAAAGATTTTTAATCAATAACAGTATATATGTCCGGAAGGTTTCTTCCATAACCGTCATAATCGAGACCGTATCCCACAATAAAATCATTGGGTATCTCCATTCCTACATAATCAAGATTCAATTCCCTTTTACAGGCTTCGGGTTTGAACAGAAGGGTGGCTACTTTAACCTCCTTAGGATTCTGAGCGGCAAGTTGTTCTACAAGCTTTTCAATGGTCACCCCTGTATCTACGATATCTTCAAGAAGAACAACCGTACGTCCTTCAATTTCTTCATTGAGCCCGATGAGTTGTTTCACTTCGCCGGTACTTCCCATGCCCTGATACGATGAAATTTTAACAAAGCTGATTTCGCAAGGAAAATCGATTAGTTTCATCAAATCGGCTGAAAACATGAAAGACCCGTTCAGGATACAGATCATCAAAGGATTCTTATCGCGCAGCTCACTGTTAATTTTTATGGCCATTTCCCAAATGGCTTTTTTAATGTCGCTGGCGGGAATGGAAAGGGCAAATTCTTTGTCTAAAAGTCGGATGCGCTTCATCGGGAGATGTTTTATGGTATATTTCTTTGGCCGGCCGGTTAAGTTTGCAAAAGTATAAAATTTTGAACAGACAGGGATAATTAATGTTAATGTTCGTAGTTTTGCAATGCTGAAAATATCAACCAAAAATCAACATACATTATGCAACCGAAAGTAAGTATCATTATGGGCAGCACTTCCGACCTGGCGATCATGGAAAAAGCTGCCAAAGTACTGAATGATTTTCAGATTCCGTTTGAGATTAATGCCCTCTCGGCACACAGGACACCCGACAGAGTAATGAAATTTGCCCGCGAAGCTTATGACCGCGGCATTCGTGTCATCATTGCAGGTGCGGGGGGAGCAGCCCATTTACCGGGGGTTATTGCTGCACTCACGCCGCTGCCTGTTATCGGCGTTCCCATAAAAGCATCCATTTCTATCGACGGATGGGACTCCATTCTTTCAATTTTGCAGATGCCTCCCGGGATTCCTGTAGCCACGGTAGGACTCGACGGAGCACAAAATGCAGGCATTCTGGCTGCCCAAATTCTCGCTACAGGCGACGAAGAAGTCTATAAAAAAGTGGCCGCTTACAAAAACAGTCTTGCCTCAAAAATAGAAAAGGCCAACCAGGAGTTAGCTTCTGTAAAATTTGATTTTAAAACCAATTAGTGCTCGTCTATAAACTCGCAAAAATTTTCACAATTTATGAGAGCGGTCCCAATTAGTGTCAGTCCTTAAAACAGTCCGTTTTGAAAAGCAAATTCTCTGACATACGAAACGATTACAAGCGTCACGCACTTACCAGAGATCATCTGGAACCATTGCCATTATTACAGTTAAGAAAATGGCTGGACGAAGCAATGGAAACCGGCCAAACAGAACCAACGGCGATGTCCCTGGCCAGTGTGGATGTTACAGGACAACCATCGCAAAGGGTTGTTCTGATGAAAGGCATCACGGATAGGGGTATAACTTTTTTCACCAATTATCTCAGCCGGAAAGGCGCGCATTTTCAGGAAAATCCCAGGGCTTCGGCAGTTTTCTTCTGGCCGTCACAAGAGCGGCAGGTCAGACTTGAAGGCCTTGTAGAAAAGCTTCCAGCGCATGAATCCGACGAATATTTCAACTCGCGCCCGCGTGAAAGTCAGATCGGGGCTTGGGCATCTCCTCAGAGCGAAAGAGTGACCAGCAGGGAAATGCTGGAAAATCTCTTCGAAGAGCTTATACTCAAGTTTAAGAACAAAAAGGTTCCACGTCCTCCACACTGGGGAGGATACCTGCTGGTACCCCACAGAGTTGAGTTTTGGCAGGGACGCCCCAACCGGATGCACGACCGTTTTGAATATTTACTAAACAGCAATAATGACTGGGATATCTCACGACTGGCTCCTTAATTCGTGTCTGTCCATAAAATGCCATTTACTGTGTTACTCTTGCCGCCAAAATCCTCATTTACAATTAGTAAACTCCGGTTTTGGCGGCTTCGCAAGCCTTGCAACTGGCACTTTCTGAACAGACACATGACCAGAAACAACTTTTGCGTAATTTATAGACGGACACTAATTCAGACAGTTAATGATTGAAACACTTCTTCAAGAGATTCGCGCTCTATTGTGAGTGTAAGGATGATCAGATCATTTTCTACGGCAAACCTGAAAAGATCGGGGCGTACATCTTTTCCGGCTTTTGCTGTCACCAGCCAACCATTCCCTTTAGGAGCAACCCCGACGACACCGGTTATGGCATTAATTTTTTCGGGGGCAGCCGGCTTATCAAATTCAATAAAAATATTGGCGGTGCTCCTTTGTATGCCCTTTTCCAGATTTTCAGCCGATTCATCGGCCACAAGAACACCCTTGTTGATGATGATAACCCTTTCGCAAATCGCCTGAACCTCCTGCATAATATGCGTAGAAAGAAGAACCGTTTTTTGTTCTCCCAGTTTGACAATCAGATTCCGTACTTCCACAATCTGGTTGGGATCGAGTCCTGACGTCGGTTCATCCAGTATCAGAACCTCCGGGTCGGGAAGCAGAGCCTGCGCAAGCCCCACGCGCTGACGATATCCCTTCGATAATGCACCTATTTTTTTGTGTCGTTCAGGAATTAAACCGGTTGTTTCGATAATCTCTTCAACACGCTTTCTCTTGTTGTCCAGCTTGTAAATTTCAGCTACGAACAGCAAATATTCGGTAACATACATATCCAGGTAAAGCGGATTGTTCTCCGGAAGGTACCCGATTTTTCGACGTGCCTCCAGGTTATTACCATTAATATGCAACCCGCATACATTCACATTCCCTTCAGTTGGGGGAAGAAATCCTGTAATGATCTTCATCATGGTAGACTTTCCGGCACCATTTGGTCCCAGAAAGCCGACAATTTGTCCTGAAGGTATTTCAAAACTTACATTATCCAGCGCTTTCTGTGTTCCGTAATACCTGGTGATTCCTGAAACGGTTATCGACATTTTTGCTTCTATTTCTTAATATTTGAACATCTCATAACGAATAGATCAGGATAAATACTGACGCAATTATGCAAAGTTATTAATTTTGAGCAGTCGTTTAAGGTTTTTATATATAAGATTTATTCCTGCCGGCAGACAGGTTTTACCCGATCAATAAAACAAAAATACAGTTTGTGAAGATTTTCGCGAGTTTATAGGCGAGCACTAATTAGTGTGTGTCTATAAAAGTAGGAAAAGTTTCCTACTTATCATGTGTTTATTATAATACAGCATATCAATATTATATGAATCATCTTATATCTAAAAATCTAACGATCTAATGCATAGACGAGCACTAAAAAATTATACCGATGCAAAACAAACAATACCATTACTGCAACTCATACTTCCAATATCTGCGTAATAAAACTGTTCCGGTTAAAGCAGGGAATATCACCATCGGAGGGGATTCGCCGATACGAATTCAGTCGATGACGACCACTAATACACTCAATACAGAGGAAACTTCAGAGCAGGCAAAAAGAATTGCCGACGCGGGGGGTGAACTGGTTCGTATCACCACACAAGGTCGCCGTGAGGCGTTAAACCTGAAGAACATAAAAGAAGTTCTGCTGGCTGCGGGATACGATATCCCCCTGGTAGCCGATGTCCATTTTAATCCGTCTGCTGCCGAAACAGCCGCCGAACTGATTGAGAAAGTACGCATTAATCCGGGAAATTTCACAGGTGGTGCCAAGAAGTTCCGCCAGATTGAAACCGGAAGCGCGGAAGACAAAGCCGGCATGCAAATGATAAAGGAAAAACTGGTTCCTTTTCTTCATCATTGTAAAAAACACAATACAGCGATACGAATCGGGGTCAATCACGGAAGTCTTTCCGACCGAATCATGTCGAAATACGGAGATACACCCGAAGGGATGGTGGAATCGTGCATGGAATATTTGCGAATATGCCAGGAGGAAAATTTTGAGAATATTGTTTTGAGTATTAAGGCGAGCAATACAAGAGTAATGGTCCATGCCGTAAGATTGTTGGTGCAACGAATGCAAAACGAGCACATGTATTTCCCGTTGCACCTGGGTGTCACCGAAGCGGGCAGCGGAGAGGACGGACGCCTGAAATCGGCCGTGGGTATCGGCGCCCTCTTAATCGACGGCATTGGTGATACCATCCGCGTGTCGCTCACCGAGCCTCCCGAAAATGAAATTCCGGTTGCTCAAAAGCTGGTTAGTTACGTAGTGCAGAAAACAGGTCACGAGCCTGTCCGGGAAACAAATCCTCAACACTACAGCCCTTTGTCGTATGTGAAACGCGTAAGTGAGCCCGTGCTGCACATAGGGGGCGAAAACCCTGTTGCCGTTGTCGCGGACATCAGGAATGCTGACGGCAGGGAAATCAACTTTTCCGAGCCTCCCGAGCTGATCATTTGCAAGCCTGCACAATTGAATCTACAGCATAAAAACCTTGCAGGCACTCTGCAATTGGTGGAACACAAATACTACAACAAAGAAAAGAAAAACGGTGTTTTCCCCCTATTCCGGAGCCATGATGACTGGCACTTATTTCACGGTATCGCTTTCGTTGAGATAACCTATCCCGAACTGACAGAAAGAAATATTAAGCGGCTTCGCGAAAAAAAGGATGTTATACTAATCCTGAAGTCCGGGAATGCCAATTCAACCGCCGAACAACGGGCCTTCTTTATGACCATGCAAAACACCGGTCTGAAACACCCGGTCATCATCCATGGTCATTACGATGATAAAAGACCAGAAGATTTTCAGATTAAGGCTGCCGCCGATAAAGGGGCTCTTTTCCTTGACGGTTATGGCGACGGAATATGCCTGAGTGCACCCTTTATCCGCATCGGTGATGTTGTGGATACCTCTTTCGGCATACTTCAGGCATCAAGAGTACGTTTCTCCAAAACCGAATTTATTTCATGTCCGGGTTGCGGGCGTACTCTTTTCGATTTACAAAAAACAACCGAAAGAATAAGAAAAGAAACCGGTCATCTGAAAGGACTCAAGATCGCTGTAATGGGATGCATTGTGAACGGCATAGGAGAAATGGCCGATGCCGATTACGGATATGTAGGTGCGGGGCCCGGCAAAATATCACTGTTCCGGAACAGGCAGTTGATCAAGAGAAACGTACCCGAGGAGAAAGCGGTTGAAACCCTTATTGACTTAATAAAATCGTTTGGAGATTGGAATGAGCCCGTTGAATAAAAACAGCTGTTTGTCAAAAAATAGAATGCAAACATGTAAAATACGGACTTTGAATTTGTTCTCTCTTTGCAGTTGGTCTTTATAATGTTTAAATTGCGGTGTCGTGTCCCCTGCTGAAAGGCGATTTCGAAAACAGGCTAATTGATTAAACCGTGCCTGACCATAAAGTATCATTTGCTGCACTAATTTCACAACCGGCACTTTTGAAAAGACACACGGAATATGAAATTTTTTGCGAGTTTATAGACAATCACCAAATATGCAGTTCTGTTGATCAAATTTTTCATTCCAGGTCCCATGAAATTGTTCCACATACTACTTACTGTTTTTTGTTTCGTTCCTGTATTCAGCTTTGCCGGAGAAATAGAATTGCAAGGCACTTACCAGGGAGACAATTTGTATGTCCGGAATCCTTACGCCGAATCAGGTGTGGGGTTTTGCGTATTTGAGGTTATGGTAAACGGAATGACAACTACCGATGAGATTAATTCCAGCTCCTTTGAAGTTGACCTTTCGGTATATCAGTTGCCCATAGGTTCTCCAATTCACATCGTTATCAAATATAAAGAAGATTGCGAACCTGTCGTTTTAAATCCTGAAGTTGTCGCACCCAAAGCATCATTCGAAACCATTGACATTGCTGTTGAAGGAAATAATCTCAAATGGGAAACAACCGGCGAAATCGGGGCACTCCCCTATGTTGTGGAACAATACCGGTGGAACAAATGGGTACAGGTTGGCGAAGTAATGGGCAAAGGCGTTCCCGGAAAACATCAATATGAATTTCCGGTAAGACTCCATTCAGGCGAAAATCGCTTCAGGGTACGCCAGGCGGGTTCTGACAGTAAGCGCAAACTTTCTCCCGAAGTGGCGGTAAACAACGATATTCCCGAAGTGGAGCTCGTATCCGAAAAGATCGAAAAACAACTGGTTTTTTCAAAGCCTACCCTCTACGAAATCTATGATATCTACGGCCGAATAGTATTCAAAGGATACAACGATACGGTAAACGTTGACGGCCTGGAAAGGGGGGAATACTATCTCAATTACGATAACCGGATGTCGTACTTTTTAAAAAAGTGATATTTGTGGATATGAAGTCTTGGTTGTAACTTGCGCACGCACTATTAAAGACCGGACGCATGACCAGGTATATTTTTATCTTAGCTGCATTATTGATTGGTGGTTTTCTCTCTGTTCAGGGAAGTATTAACACCCAGCTTTCTTCCTTCTTAAAACATCCATTACAGGCATCCCTCACCAATTTTCTGGTTGGAACGGTTATTCTAATCCTTCTTAATATTATATTACGAACTTCGCTCCCATCCATAGCCGAAATGAAATCGGTCCCGTGGTACCTGTTCCTTGGAGGAGCCATCGGGGCGATGTTCGTGACTTCGGTAGTCCTGCTTATCCCGCGGATTGGGGTCACAACCATGCTTGCAGCCTCCATTGCCGGTCAGTTGATCATCGCTTCCATAATCGATCATTACGGGTTCTTTAACGTGACTGTTCATCCTATTTCGCTTAGCAGAATTGCAGGCATTATAATGCTTTTACTTGGAATCTTCTTAATACAACGATAAGATGAAGTTAGCTGCTCCTTTCCTGATCATTCTCCTCATGGCCTCAGCCTGCGACCCGTTCAATACAAAGCTGAACGAAGAGGATGTTTACTATTATGCCGTTAGTGCTGAAGACACCGTTACATCTCATTTCTCAAAAAGCGATCCATTAAAAGTAATGACCTGGAATATAAAATTCGGAGGTGCGCGCATCGATTTCTTCTTTGACTGCCACGGCAACCGGATTATTATGGATTCCACAGAAGTGCTGGCCAATCTTGATCAAATTGTGGACTTCATCAACCATACAAAGCCGGACATTCTTTTCGTACAGGAAATTGATGTCAACAGCAAGCGGAGTGCTTTTATCGACCAGGTAAACCGGATACTGAACAATACACATTTCAGCCATGCTGTTTATTCGCCCCAGTGGCGAGCCACTCATATTCCATCCGACGGACTGGGAAAAATGAACTCGGGAAATGCCATCTTTTCCGTTACACCGCTGTTTGCAGCGAAACGTATTTCCTTACCCCTGATAGAAGAACAAAATTTTCTGGTACGTTACTTTTACCTGAGGCGTAATTTACTGGAAGCTCGCACAGCAATTGGTAAAGACACTATCCGTCTTCTAAACACGCATCTTTCGGCCTATTCCAGTGATGGAACTAAGAAGAAACAGATCGATCTAGTTTTTAACTATTTGGATTCTCTTGACAGGTCGAGGATTCCGTTTATTATTGGTGGTGATTTTAATGCCTTACCGCCGGGGACTGAAAAAGTGAAAGGTTTTCCGGATTCTGCTTGTGATGACGGGGACTTTGAGGCGGACGACTATTCTGCCGAACAGGCTTGGATGACGCCTTTTTATGAGTATTTCGAGCCGGCTGTTTCTTTAAAAAAGTATCGGACCCATAATGCTTCATATTTCACACACACTACTGATAAGAATGGCTTTTGGAACCGTAAACTGGATTACATATTCAGTAACCAGGAAGTTTTGCAGGGGTCATCTATAACCCATCAAACTTCAAAATATTCAGGGTTAAAGACGATGCCGCTCTCCGATCACTGTGCTATTACAACCCGGGTGATTATAAAGGAATAGAGGCTGCCTCAAAAGTTCGATTTTGATGTCATTCTGAGTGCCTACCCCAAAAATAATCTTAGGGAATAATGTGGATATGACAAGGGGAATGCCTTGTCCCCGGAGGGGCAAATTTGGATAACCCCGGGTGAAAAACCCGGGGCCAGGCGTCACTTAGGATATCAGGTCCCCTGCCTGCCTGCAGGCAGGCAGGAGGGCCAACTTTCAACATGACATAAATTTTTATCATATACTTTTGAGACATCTTTCATTTCTATTTGCTGAAAACGAGTGTGATTAATAATTCTTTTTACCCCATAAGGATCTGCCGGCACTGTCTATTCCGGAAAAGATTGGGGTGGTGTGTCTTGGATTGGCTTCCCAGTCCCATCCTTTTTCTATAATCAATTCCTGGTTCCCAATGGTAAAGGTACTGGATGAGGCATCATAGCTCCATGCCCCCTCGAGGGCTCCGGTCGCTGTTCCATTGGGATTTAAAGTTAGTCTCAACGAGGTTTGCATGGTTTGATAATCATAACCCAGGGTAATTAACTCATATATACCCGGAATATCTGCTTCCTGAAGTCCTCCTTCGGGGACCCCGGCATATCTTTCAGGCATCACAACGGGCCATCCTTCAGAGGTCCATTCAATTTCGCGAACCTGTCCCATCATCACTGCATTTGAAACATTGATGCCGGGAACGTCTCTTGGCAACCTACCCTGCGAGGAGTAATACCATTGTCCCGTAGTTTCATCTTTAAAAACGGCGCAGTGTGAAATACCTACCCATCCGTAGTGGTCATTAAATTTGTATGGATGCGTAAGTATGGGGTAACACTCATCACCCCGGGTCACGTTGCCATCATCTATGCCATAGTATGGACCGGTAATATTTTGTGAACGCGCCACTCTGGTGTTGTAAGCCACAGATAGCTCGTCATAGGCAAGAAAGAGATAGTAATATCCCGTTTCCTCATTGTAGACGATCTCTGGGGCTTCAAGTGCTTGCCAGCGATTGGTGTTCACATTTCCACGCCCGGCAATCCTGACTCCATAATCATCCTGAGTTTCCCATTTATCCGGTTTTCCTGTTTGTGGATTGAGCTGAACAGCAGCAATCCCTGAGTGCCATGATCCATAGATTAGCCAATGTTCGCCTTCTGGTGTGACTATGTAAGAGGGGTCAATGGCATTGAATTTAAAAAAGCGGTCGTGGCAGACTGTCCAAACCGCTTTTTTAGTGAATAGAAAGGTTGGCCGGCAAATCCAGATTAGGGAGATGTTAGGGCTGTTCAATGAATTTGCCAAAAATTGATTTCAACCCTTTGTTTTGTGTCTCCATCGCTTTCTCCACATGCTGGAAACGCAGTTATTCAGAACCTGAGTGAGCCACTTCAATATCGCTTCAATTCTGAAACCAGACGTTTTTACCTTCGTTATCAGAATGAACTTACCCCCAGAGAAAAAGAAATTCTTTTACGCAGCGGTCAGGGTGAGCCAAATTCAACCATCGGAGATGAATTAAATATTACTGTTTCAACAGTGAAGCAGCACAAAAGAAATATTTTCCGGAAACTGGACGTTACCAATATCTCAGAGGCTATCTATTATGCCCGCTATCACCGGTTGATTTAGATTCCCTTCTACGTTTTATTTTGCGACTATTTCTCTTTTAAGAGCCTATAATAGATAACTGTAATTTATATGAGTTTTTAGGAAATTATCCGGGATCTCATTGTTGAATTTTGAAATCTTTTGTTTAAATTTGATTTGAATTTCCTAATCCTTTGCAGATGATTTCACTAATATCTACCAATCTTCTTCGTAACACTCCGATTTATATTATTAACTTTTCTAAACCTATTTTTCGATGAAAAATTATTTTGTTTTATTTCTGGCTGTTTTGGCCAGTATTAATGCGTATTCACAAAGAGTTATTGTTGAAAAAAAGGATATTCAGTATTTGAAGTATCCTTTAATTACAATGCCAGGAGTAGAAACTTACTCAATCCAACTGAGGGACGTTGAACCGATAAAAAATAATAAAACGCTTTTGTTTGCTCCCGACAAGAAATTTACATTGGGGGTTCTCGCCTTACAGGGATATACTTATACAGAAGAATCACCTGATGTTTCCATTACCCTGGTTCCAAAACCTGTTGATTTTCCACAATACCAAATCGTCGATGTTGCAGATAATGAGTATAATACTGATTTCAAAGCCATTTATAAAACTGTTCCTACCTGGGAGATAAAGATCGATGGAAAATTCACCAAAAAGCTGGTTCTCTCTGATTATATTGATTCCGTTAAGGTGGTTTTTCCTCCAATCTATACCAGCTACGGAACACCTACGAAGAAAGTAACAGACCCCAAAATTATCGAGAAGACGATTGAGGAAAAATTTGATGATGTTCATGATTACGTTGTTGAGGAATTAGAAAATCAATTGATGGCTGCTGTCCGGAATGTTGCTCAGAAGCAACTGAGTTATTCAAAAGAGGTTTATGAGGTAGAAATCGAAGGATTTAAGTCTAATAGCAAGCATGATTATACAGCCTGGGATAAGCCATATACTTCGGGCATTGAAATTGTCAATAAAATAAACAATGGAATGCTTCCCTCCGAACTTTACGATGAGTATAAAAGTGTTTTTGAATTTTGGGACGGCCAGATAGAAAAGGGAATGGCCGACCCAAAAGAGTACAAGAAGGAGTTGCAGGTGGCTTCAAATAATCTTGTAAACCTGTTGCTTTTGGTTAATCCCCCGGCAATTAAAGAAAGCTATCTCGAGCATTACAGAAACCCGTTTTTAGGTTCTTACTATCAAAAAAATGAAGTAGTTGCTGATGCTCAGGCCAGATGGGAGTCGTTCAAAGCTTCCGGAAGACCGTATTCAGAGCTGGCATCAATATCCCCGTTTCGTAACTATTGCTACAATGTGGTTTATACTGATAAGAAGGGAAAAGAACATAAAGGCGTTCTGAAACTGTCTCATATCTTCGGACAAAATCCTGAGGATGCATGTAATTCTTTTAAGATTTATGAGAAAACCATTTTCAACGAAGAGATGGGATCACCAGTATCTAAGGATGCTGTTGATGAGGATGATATAAAAGGCTTTGCAATATTGGGTGTTCAGTATAAAAATATTGAATACAAAGATCCCACTTTGGTTAGTCTGGGCGGAAATCAGGCTTTTATGGAAGAAATGATTACAGGGAAGGCCTGTCTTTATCGCATGTTTGAAAAAGTCGGTACCGATTTGGTCATTGGAGGCTCTGAAGGGGGAGCAACTGAAGAGGGCTTTGTTATTTCAAAGGACGGAAAAGCAGTAAAGGTTCTTAATTATAATCGCCTGGCCAAAATGCTGGAAGACAATAAGGATGTAGCTAAGAAAATAAAAAACGGAGAGTATGAAAATGCCCCTCAGGAAGAAGCTTCTACGGGATTGGGCAAGTTGATGCAAACTTCTACAGGATTGGGCAAGTTGATGCAAAATGGATCTGTTGATGAAATATCAGAAGAAACACTGGTGAAGATTGTTAACGATTACAATCAATAGATTTCTTTCTTTTTATTATTAAGTTAATCCGGTTATGGAAAATTTTCTGACCGGATTTTTTTATGTTTTTTTTGAGAAAAAAGGTTATACCTCATGCCTAACTGCTCAACAACATGCCATAAACACAAAGCCTTTATTCCCAATCCAGAATAATTTCGTTAATTTTGCGCCCTGTTAACGCGCACAAAATAAATAGTTACATTATGGCAGATAAATCAAATCAATCGTTGTTTAATGAGTTTCCACCTGTTTCCACAGAGGAATGGATGGATAAGATAACAGCGGACCTCAAAGGAGCCGATTTCGAAAAGAAGCTCGTTTGGAAAACCAATGAAGGATTTAAAGTCCGCCCCTTTTACAGGGAAGAGGATTTGAAGGGACTTGAATATCTTGACAGTCTTCCGGGAGAATATCCCTTTGTTCGTGGCACCAAAACCCACAACAAATGGCTGGTTCGCCAGGATATTGTTGTCAAAGATGTAAAGGAAGCCAACCGGAAGGCACTGGATGTACTGAACAAAGGGGTTGATTCACTGGGCTTCTTTTTCGTGAATGAAGAGCTGATAACCAAAGAAAGCATTGATACCCTCCTGAAAGGGATAGTGCCTCAGGCAGCAGAACTGAACTTTTCAACCTCACATGGCAATCAAAAACTCCTCTCGCTGCTGAAAGAGTGGCTTAATGAAAAAGATGCCGGTTTAAAAGAAGTAAAAGGGTCTCTGAATTTTGATCCGCTCGGAAATCTTACCATCACCGGCAAAACCTGTGTTCCCGTTGAAGAGTTACTGGACAATTCGGCTGAGCTGGTAAAAGAGGGAAGAGAGATGAAGCTGTTTCAACCCCTTACGGTTAATGCCAAACATTTTAACAATGCCGGCGCAACCATTGTTCAGGAACTGGGCTTTGGTCTTGCTATGGCCAACGAGTACATGGCTCAGCTAACAAAGCGCGGCATCAATGCCGACGATGCTGCCCGAAGCATACGATTCAATTTTGGTATTGGCGGCAACTATTTTATGGAGATTGCGAAACTGCGTGCAGGACGCCTGCTTTGGGCCAAAATCACAGATGCATACAACCCTGCCGATAAAGAGGTGACCAAAATGCATACCCACTGCGAAACATCGGAATGGAACAAAACCATTTACGATCCTTACGTAAACATGCTTCGTACCCAGACAGAAGCCATGAGCGCCACTATTGGCGGTACCGATTCACTCACCGTAGCACCGTTCGATCAGGTATTCCGTCAGCCCAACGCTTTTAGCGAAAGGATTGCACGTAATCAACAATTGCTGTTGAAGGAGGAGGCTTATTTCAGCATGATTGTTGACCCGTCTGCCGGAAGCTACTATATAGAAAACCTGACAGACAGTATCGCCAACGAAGCCTGGAAATTATTCCTCGAGGTGGAAGAAAAAGGCGGCTATACCAAAGCACTAAAAGGGGGTGTAATTCAGGCGCATGTTAAGGAAGCTTCCGGAAAAAGGAAGAAAGACCTGGCCCGCCGTAAAGAGATTCTGCTGGGCACCAACCAGTATCCCAACAACCTGGAGTCGGTCTCTTCCGAAATCAGTGAAGAACGTACATTTACCGACTCCGAAGAAGGATCGGAAATTGAACCCATCCAGTTGTATCGTGGTGCCGAAGAATTCGAAGCGCTTCGCCTGGCTACCGAAAAAGCAGCGAAACGACCAAAAGTATTTATGCTGACCTACGGAAACCTGGCCATGCGACTGGCCCGCTCCCAGTTTTCAGGAAACTTCTTCGGATGTGCCGGCTACGAAATCATCGATAATCTCGGTTTCGATACGGTAGAAGAAGGTGTGGAAGCTGCCAGGAAAGCCAAAGCCGATATCGTAGTGCTCTGCTCTTCGGATGATGAATATGCCGAAGCCGCCCCGGCTGCTTTCAAAGCACTCAACGGCGAAGCTGTCTTTGTGGTGGCAGGTGCCCCCGCCTGTGCCGACGACCTGAAAAAACAAGGGATTGAGCACTTCATCAATATACGTTCCAACTTGCTGGAAACGTTGCAAGAGTTTAATAAAATGTTGAACATCCAATAAAAACGCAAAGACGCGATGACGCAAAGTTTTTATATGAGAGATGACAAGGGATGCCTTAAATAAAATATCTTCGCAGATTATAGGAGGAGCCATCGAAGTTCACAAAGAACTTGGGCCAGGATTACTGGAATCTGTTTATGGCGCCTGTCTTGCTCACGAACTTCGAAATAGGGGCTTGCTGGTAGAAGAGCAGGTACATTTGCCATTAATCTATAAAAACGAATCTTTAAACAAGGATTTCATTCTTGATTTGTTGGTTGAAAAAGAAGTGATTGTTGAACTGAAAGCGGTTGAAGAGGTACACCCTGTACATGAAGTACAATTGGTTACATACCTGAAACTTGCCAACAAAAAACTTGGATTGCTGATCAATTTCAATGTTCCGCTATTGCACAAAGGTATTTACCGCAAAGTCAATAATCTCTGAAATAAACTCAGCGTCTTAGCGCCTCTGCGTTAAAAAATAGCTATTATGAGACCAGATTTTTCACACATAGATTACAAAAGCGACCGGCTTTCATTCGATGCCAAAGCCTGGGAGCAACAGCATTCCATTAAAAAGGATTGGATAACCCCGGAGCAGATTCCGGTGAAACCCGTTTATTCGAAAGAAGACCTGGAAAGCATGGAGCATCTGAATTATGCTGCCGGACTCCCGCCCTACCTGCGCGGGCCATATTCGGCTATGTATGCCATGCGTCCCTGGACCATCCGTCAGTATGCCGGATTCTCGACTGCCGAGGAGTCCAACGCCTTCTATCGCCGTAACCTGGCGGCCGGACAGAAAGGTCTTTCTGTGGCCTTTGACCTGGCTACGCACCGCGGATACGATTCTGACCACGAGCGTGTGGTGGGTGATGTTGGAAAAGCCGGTGTGGCCATCGACTCTATCCTCGACATGAAAGTCCTTTTCGATGGTATTCCGCTGAACAAGATGTCGGTTTCAATGACCATGAACGGTGCCGTTTTACCCGTCATGGCATTTTACATTGTTGCCGGACTTGAACAAGGTGCAAAGCTCGAAGAGCTGAGCGGTACCATTCAGAACGATATTCTGAAGGAGTTTATGGTGCGCAATACCTACATCTACCCCCCCGACTTCTCAATGCGGATCATTGCTGATATCTTTGAATATACTTCTCAAAAGATGCCTAAATTTAACAGCATCTCCATTTCGGGATACCACATGCAGGAAGCCGGAGCTACAGCCGATCTGGAACTTGGATACACTCTTGCCGACGGACTTGAATATCTGCGTACAGGGGTTCAGTCGGGGTTGAATATTGATGCTTTTGCCCCACGGCTGTCGTTCTTCTGGGCCATTGGGATGAACCACTTCATGGAAATTGCCAAAATGCGTGCTGCACGTATGCTCTGGGCTAAAATTGTGAAGCAGTTCAACCCCCAAAATCCCAAATCGATGGCGCTGCGTACTCACTCGCAAACCTCGGGATGGTCGCTGCAGGAACAAGACCCGTTTAACAATGTGGGACGTACCTGTATCGAAGCAATGGCAGCTGCACTGGGACATACCCAGTCGTTGCATACCAACGCACTGGACGAGGCCATCGCTTTGCCTACCGACTTTTCGGCCCGTATTGCACGTAACACTCAGATATACATTCAGGAAGAAACCCAAATCACTAAAGAGGTCGATCCATGGGCCGGTTCCTACTATGTAGAATCTCTTACCAAAGAACTGGCCGAAAAGGCCTGGGCCCACATCCAGGAGATTGAAGAAATGGGCGGAATGGCCAAAGCCATCGAAACCGGTCTTCCCAAAATGCGTATCGAAGAGGCTGCTGCTCGCACCCAGGCAAAAATTGACAGTGGAAAACAGGTAATTGTCGGAACCAATCGTTACCGTCTCGACAAAGAAGACCCCATCGATATTTTGGAAATTGACAATACGGCTGTACGGAATTCTCAGATCGAACGCCTTAAAAAACTGCGTGCCGAACGCAACGAAGAAGAAGTTCAGGCCGCTCTCGAAGCCATTACAAAAGCTGTTGAAACCGGAAAAGGTAACCTTTTGGAACTGGCCGTAGAAGCAGCAAAAAAACGTGCGTCTTTGGGAGAAATTTCTTATGCTTGTGAAAAAGTAGTTGGAAGATATAAAGCTGTGATACGATCTATTAACGGAGTTTATTCATCGGAAGCCGGAAACGACAGCGAGTTTGAACAAGCCCGCGCTCTGGCCAAAGAATTTGCAGAGAAAGAAGGACGTCAGCCCCGTATTATGATTGCCAAAATGGGACAGGACGGCCACGACCGTGGCGCCAAAGTAGTGGCCACAGGGTATGCCGACATTGGCTTCGACGTGGATATGGGCCCGTTGTTCCAGACACCGGCCGAAGCTGCCCGTCAGGCTGTTGAGAACGACGTTCATGTACTGGGCGTTTCTTCACTGGCAGCCGGTCACAAAACCCTGGTTCCCCAGGTAATTGAAGAACTGAAAAAACTCGGCCGTGAAGATATTATGGTCATTGCCGGTGGTGTTATTCCACAACAGGACTATAAGTTCCTCTACGATTGCGGAGTGGTAGGTATTTTTGGTCCCGGATCGTCGGTTTCACGCGCGGCCATCGATATCCTGAAATTGTTACTTCAGAGTTACGAAGAATAGACTTTTGTTGCTAATGATACCTTTACAGACCCCTGCCGGTTTTCCGGTGGGGGTTGTCCAAAAACGTTCGTTTTCCTCTGTGGCTCGCTCGCTGTGAAGCACTCAATGGCATCTGTGTAACCAGCCGAAAAACAAAAGTTTTGATAAATTATCAGCATAAAATGGAATAAACGCTCTGATAGAAGTATTGTCAGAACACACAAAAAAGCTGAACACCACAAGGATATTCAGCTTAATCATTATCAAAACCCGATGGGTTAGTAATTAATTTTCGTTAATTTCAGCAGAAAGGTCATTTGCATCTTGCACTTCATCTGCACCCCCGGAACTTTGACGAGCCAATATAAGTTGATTGTAACGTTCGTTGAGTTCGTTTATTGACCTTATCGTATCGTAATAGACTTCATTACTGTTGATGGTTGCAAATATCTCTAACTGGTTGATCAGGAAACGGTACAACTCGGTAACTTCCTTTCTGACTTCTTTAAGTCTGATTTCAGGATTTTCAGCATCCTCCTGCATCCGCTCAAAGTAGTACTTTCGGAAATCTTTGTTGGCACTGTCCATCTCTTCAACCCAATCCGTTATCATCAGTTTTTCAAGAGCACTGACGCATTCGGACGACCCCTTCCACCTCGTAACAATGCTTTCTATTGTGCTGGTTTCCGACTGATAGTTGAACCGGGAAATGCCTCGGCCGTGATTGCTGATTTCATTGAGCAGACATAGTGCAGCATCGCGTTTTTCAGGAATGTAATGATAAACATAAGCATCAAGTAAAGAGATGATACCGTTGATAGCAGTATCGCGGCGCTTGTCAGCTTCCTCTATCTGAGGCGTTATATCGCTGCCCCGTTCTGGTTTAAAGATGGAAGACATAAGCTGGTACTTCGAAGAGATTGTGTCATAAATCTCTTTTACCTTAAGTTGTTCAGGTTTTTTGGCCTTTAAAACTTCTAATAAATAATAGATGTACTGAATAAATTCACTGTTGTGTAAATCGTAGATGGATAACTTGGTAAACATAATTTATTAGGTTTTAATCGGGTTTTGATAAATTCCCATGCAAATTACTGACAAAAATCATAATAAACAAGTTCTTTTATTATCGTTCTTCTGAAAGTAATAAGATTACATTGCTATTATATGTCTGAAATATTGTTTCCTTTTTTCGTAATTAATCATTCTACTAACTAAATATGCAATAACATTTCAATTCCAGACAACGATGCAGGACGTTTATCAGAACATTTTTCGAGACCGTGCAACCCTGCAGGACGTTTTCAGAAAATTTTTCCGGCCCGTGC
>NZ_AHZV01000101.1 GCF_000250735.1 Anaerophaga thermohalophila str. Valhall | reverse complement strand
AAAATACAATTTTTTATTGAGTAAATTGTGCCTTCTGGTTTTGACAAAAATCATTGGTTCGAATTATAAAAAATTAGTTCTTTTATAATTTATAAGTTTGGCCTTGGCAAAGCTTTTTTGCCATTGCTAAGGCTCAATAAGTTTGTGTGATGAAGTTAATGCAATAGGAATAAAAAATATACCCAAATATATCGATATGAGTCAATTTAAAGACCGGCACATCGGGCCCGATTCCGAAGAAGTGAACCTGATGCTTGAAAAAATTGGTGTTTCTTCACTTGATGAATTGATTTACGAAGCGGTTCCTGACGGAATACGAATGAAAAGTGAACTAAACCTTTCTCCTGCTCTTTCCGAACAGGAATACCTTCAGCGAATCAGGGGAATAGCTGCAAAGAATAAAGTTTTCAGGACATACATCGGCATGGGTTATTATAATACCTTTACTCCGCCGGTTATTATCCGCAATGTGCTGGAAAATCCAGTCTGGTATACTTCATATACGCCTTATCAGGCTGAAATTTCGCAGGGACGACTTGAGGCACTGTTGAATTTCCAGGCCATGGTGACCGAATTAACAGGTATGGAACTGGCCAATGCGTCTCTTTTGGATGAGGCTACAGCTGCTGCCGAAGCCATGATCATGATGTTTAATTCCCGTAGCCGGGCACAATTAAAATCAAGTGTGGATACCTGTTTGGTTGACTCACGTATATGGCCCCAAACCAGGGCAGTTTTGGAAACAAGATCTGCACCATTAGGTATAAAGCTGCAATTTTCGGAAGTTGAAAAAGAAAAATATGATCCCGCGAAACATTTTGGCGCTATTGTCCAATATCCGGATGCTAATGGTGAAATAAACGATTACCGGTCTTTCGCAGACGAAGTACACAGGGGAGAGGGGAAAATAGCTGTCGCCACCGACCTGCTTGCCTTAACGTTAATAACACCTCCGGGCGAGTGGGGTGCTGATATTGTTTTCGGTTCTTCTCAGCGTTTTGGTGTACCTCTTTATTATGGAGGGCCACACGCTGCTTTTTTTGCTGCTAAAGAAGCGTACAAACGGAGTATTCCTGGACGAATTATTGGGGTTTCCAAAGATGCAACGGGACGTCCCGCCCTCAGAATGGCTTTGCAAACAAGAGAACAGCATATAAAAAGGGAAAGGGCAACTTCCAATATTTGCACCGCCCAGGCGCTTTTAGCTACAATGGCCGGCTTTTATGCCGTATGGCACGGACCTGAAGGATTAAAAGAAATTGCCAATAACATACATTCTCTTGCAGTGAAGTTGAGAGATGCTCTTGAAGCAAAAGGCTTTAAATCTTTAAATACCACATTTTTTGATACCCTCAGGTTTAGGTTACCGAAAAAACTGGGGATTGAAGGAATCAGGGAAAAGCTGCTTTCGAGAAAGATCAATATTCGTTATTTTGAACAGGATCAAACCCTGATTGGAATGAGTTTGGATGAAACCACTTCGGAGAGCGATGTTCAGGATTTGGTTGACATACTTACAGGCATGGCTGACGAAACGAGTGTCAACATTGAAGAATTCAGTAGTGCCCGTGTTATTCCTCAAAGTCTGGAGCGGAAATCTGTTTTTATGGAACAGGAAGTGTTTAAAAAATATCGTTCCGAAACAGAAATGATGCGTTACATCAAGAGGCTTGAGCGAAAGGATATATCTCTGGCACATTCAATGATATCACTTGGTTCGTGCACCATGAAGTTGAATGCAGCCTCGGAACTGTTTTCACTCACCTGGCCTGAATTTACCTCCGTACATCCTTTTGTCCCCATTGATCAGGCCCTGGGATATCACGAAATGATGGATGAATTGCGTGCCGATTTGATAGAAATAACGGGGTTGGCCGATGTCAGCCTGCAGCCCAATTCGGGCGCTGCCGGTGAATACGCCGGCCTGATGGTGATCAGGGCTTATCACCAATCATGCAACGAAGGACACAGAAACGTGGCGCTCATACCTTCGTCAGCCCACGGAACAAATCCTGCCAGTGCTGTTATGGCTGGTATGGAGGTGGTCGTTGTCAAATGCGATGACCATGGAAATATCGATATTGCCGATTTAAAGGAGAAGGCTGAAAAACACAGTGACAATCTGGCCTGCATTATGGTTACCTATCCCTCCACCCATGGTGTTTTTGAGTCATCCATTCTCGAAGTCTGTAACATCATTCATGAAAACGGCGGACAGGTATATATGGACGGGGCCAACATGAATGCCCAGGTGGGAATAACAAGTCCCGGGATTATCGGTGCCGATGTTTGCCATCTTAACCTTCATAAAACATTTGCCATTCCTCACGGAGGCGGAGGCCCGGGGGTCGGACCAATTGCTGTGGCTTCTCATCTGGCAGAATTTCTGCCCGGCCATAGTGTAATTGATAACATGCGGGAAGGTATTTCTGCTGTGGCGGCTGCTCCCTGGGGAAGTCCGGGTATATTGCCCATCACTTACGGCTACATTAAAATGATGGGAGCCGAGGGACTAACCTATGCAACGAAGATTGCCATACTGAATGCCAACTATCTGGCCTGCGAGCTCAAAGATGATTACGGAATTCTTTATTCGGGCGAAAACGGCAGGGTTGGCCACGAAATGATTCTGGAATGTCGACGGCTTAAATCCAATACAGGCGTTTCGGAAATTGATATTGCCAAACGTTTGATCGATTACGGATACCATGCTCCCACTGTTTCGTTCCCCGTTCATGGTACACTGATGATAGAACCGACCGAAAGTGAATCAAAAGAGGAGATGGATCGTTTTGTGGATGCACTTAAGGCAATATATGCAGAGATTAAAGAAATTGAGGCCGGAATTGCTGATCCGGAAGATAATGTACTGAAGAACGCCCCTCATCCCGATTATGTTGTGGTTTCAGATGCCTGGGAGAAACCCTATGGAAGAGGAAAGGCCGCTTTTCCACTGGGATGGGTTAAAGAAAACAAGTTTTGGCCTGCTGTTGCCCGTATTGACGATGCATGGGGAGACAGAAATCTGGTTTGCACCTGCGAGCCATTAGAAAACTATGAAGAAGAGTAGTCTTTGATATGAAGAAAGCTTTTAAACCCCTGGAGTCGGTTTTGGTGAAGCCTGCGGGGCCCGATTGTAATCTGGGATGTAAGTATTGCTTTTATCTCGAAAAATCAGAGCTTTATCCTGAAACTACCATGCACAGGATGAGCGATAGGGTTTTGGAGGAGTTGGTAAAGCAAATGATGGAACAGTCGGGACAAAATGTCTCTTTTGCATGGCAGGGGGGAGAGCCGACACTTATGGGGCTCGACTTTTTCAAAAAGGCGATACATTACGAACAACTATACGGCAAAGGGAAAGTTGTTGGTAACGGGCTTCAGACCAACGGTATTTTATTGGATAAAGAATGGGCAGTTTTTTTGAAGCAATACGATTTCCTGGTAGGACTTTCAATTGACGGACCACAGCATGTACACGACCGTTACCGGCTTACGCAAAACGAAAAACCCTCATGGGAAAAGGTTATGCAGAGTGCCGGACTTTTACTCAAACGGGATGTTGCAGTAAATGCCATGTGTTGTGTTACCAGCTATTCAGCCGATTTTGCAGAAGAAATTTATGAGTTCTATAAGCAGACAGGCTTTTCGTGGATGCAGTTTATTCCCATTGTAGAAACTGATAAAGTGAATCCGCGCAAAGCCGCTGATTTTTCAGTTACACCGGAGCAATATGGAAAGTTTCTCATCGATATTTTTGATCTTTGGCTAAGTGATTTTCAAGACGGACAGCCCTCTACCAATGTTCGTTTTATCGATTCTGTTTTTCATACTTATGTAGGATTAGATGCTCCGGAATGTACGTTTCGCAAGGAGTGTGGCATATATGTTACGGTGGAGCATAATGGTGATGTTTATTCCTGCGATTTCTTTGTAGAACCAAAATGGAAACTTGGCAATATTATGAATGACCGTCTGATTGATATGCTGAATTCTCCGAAGCAAACAAAATTCGGTCAGATGAAAAGCCAGTTGCCCCGAAAATGCCGGACATGTCCCTGGTATAAACATTGTTATGGCGGATGTACCAAAGATCGAATTAAGGATCCACGAGATAGTGCGATGCCCCGCTTTTGCAAATCAACGATTATGTTCATGGAACATGCTGACCCTGTATTTAAGGAACTTGCCCGACAATGGAAGCAGCAGCAGGAAGATATTTCCAAAGGATCAGTGCCGGGCGACAGCTATAATGCTTTTAAGGATTTTACGGGATAACCGGATAGCCACAGATTACAGGGAAATATTTACACTGTGGTAATCTGTGGCTGTTTTTCT
This sequence comes from Anaerophaga thermohalophila str. Valhall, assembly GCF_000250735.1. Taxonomy (GTDB): domain Bacteria; phylum Bacteroidota; class Bacteroidia; order Bacteroidales; family Marinilabiliaceae; genus Anaerophaga; species Anaerophaga thermohalophila_A. The sequence goes on along the minus strand of NZ_AHZV01000101.1, from coordinate 16,864 downwards.
GAATGGAGAATCAGTTCCTCAGATCAGTTTTTTAACTTCTTCCATGGCTTTGTCATAGTCCGGTTCGTTGGTTACCTCGGGAACGTATTCGACATATTTAATTTTGTTGTCTTTGCCAATGATGACAGTTCCCCTTGCCAACAGACGGAATTCCTCCATTACAAAACCATATTTGGTTCCGAAATCCAAATCCTTATGATCCGAAAGCGTTACAATGTTATTCAGTCCCTCGGCTGCACAGAATCTTTTTTGCGCAAAAGGAAGGTCGCATGAGATAGAAAGCACTACTACATTATTGAGTTTCTCAGCTTCCTGGTTAAATCTCCGGTTTTGCGCTGCACAAACACTTGTATCGATGGAAGGATAGACAGCAATGACCTTCACTTTTCCATCAAAATCTGTAAGATGAACCGGTTTAAGGTCGTTCCCTGTTACGGTAAATTCAGGAGCACTTTCTCCCGGTTTTGGTTCTCTTCCCACCAGAGTCACCGGGTTGCCTGCAAATGTAACTTTTGAATTGTTCTTTTCCATGGTACTCATTTTTTGTTGGTTATCAATTGACGAGCACGGCCTGAAAATCATCTTTGTTGCCAAAAGCCTTGATTTTGACAAAAATATGCTTTTATACCGCACTCATTGAACACTCTTTAACTTAAAAAGAGAAAATATTCAGGTTAAAGGGCTGTCGCTACAAGGAAATATTGACATTTAAGAATACCAATTCGCCTTGTATTTCCTGATATTTATTGGATCCGGCCAGCAATGTCTTTTTTTAACAAAATAGTTGTACCAAATGTTTTCAAATTCCTGGTTTTTATAATTTGTTACTAAAAGTATATGAATAGGGGTTGTATTGTCAAAAAACCTTTTATCTTCCAAATAAATCTGTCAAAAATTAACTGTATGTCAAAAAAATGCTGTTAAATGTTTATGTGATATGGCGAAAATGGGGGTATGGTTAAGAATTTGTAAAATTAAGGAGTTTTGGGTCGCAAAATTTGGCAGGTGTTCGAAACAGGATTATGTTTGCAATGTGTTCTTACAAAAAGACACATTAATCAAATGTTTCACTTAAAACTTTTAAATTATGAAAGCAAAAAAGTTTTTATCAGTAGCTGCACTTTTAGTGCTTATGGCAGCGGTGGTTACTCCGGTATCTGCCAAAGGAAAGATAAAGGTTTATCCTTATCTTGATACCAATTATGCGCTTATTTCGGCGCTGAATGAAGAGTTGGTGGATTTTGCCGTAGAGATTAAAACGTCTGAAGGTGATTTGGTTTACACCAGCGGGAAAGTTGGCAACACGGCTCATTTCAATAAACTGTTCGATTTTTCCGAATTGAGCGATGGAAAATATATTGCGGTACTGAAGAGCAGCAACAAAACTTTCCTGGAAGATGAGTTTACTGTTGCCGGTGGCAAACTTTTAACCAAAAAGGCAGAGAGTAATGCCGAAGCAATGGCTGCCAAAGTCTGGGCAAAGAACAACTTTTTGTTTGTGAGCTACCTGAACAAGTCTTTCGACAACTACAAACTGAAATTGAAAGACGAACGCGGCAATGTTTTGTTCGAATCATCTTTACCTAAAGAGCTGACTTACTCCGGAAAATTCGATTTGTCCGCCCTTCCGGCCGGCACCTATTATGTAAGTTTGATTTCAGGTAAAAATGAGAGTAGTTATGCAATCAGAAAGTAATCAGAGTGACATTAGCCACCAAAAGCTAAAAAGTTTTTATCAGTTTTCGGGTGTATCTTTAAAATGTTAAGATACACCCGATTTTTTTTGCCGCTCTATGGCATCTTCGATGATTTCGGTCATTACTTCCTGCATGCTCATTCGCATGGCTTCTACCTGTTGCGGAATAAAGCTTGTAGGAGTCATCCCCGGAGTAGTGTTGACCTCAAGCAGAAATATCTTTTTGTCAGTAATAATATAATCCATTCTCACAATTCCTTTGCAGTTGAGAATATCGTATATCAAAGAAGTGATCTTTTGAATTTTTTCAGTGAGTTCATCAGATATGCGTGCCGGGGTAATTTCGATGGCCTTTTCGGCGTTGTACTTAGCTTCAAAATCGAAAAATTCATTTTTGCTGATAACTTCTGTTAACGGCATCACCACATCTTTGCTTAGTGTTTTATATATGCCGCATGTAACTTCCGTGCCTTTCATGAAAGTTTCCACAAGTGCTTCATCACTTTCATCAAAAGCCTTTTCAATAGCCGGCTCGAGTTCTTCGAACGATTTCACTTTTGTAATACCGAAGCTTGACCCGCCGGCATTGGGTTTTACAAAGCATGGAAGTCCGATTTTTTCTTTGATATCTTCGGCATTGTATTCCCGTCCTTTTCTGAGCAAGACCGAATCGGCAACAGCAACACCGAAGCCTTTAAGGTAGGTATTACAGGTGAATTTATTGAAAGTGAGTGCGGCCGGAAGTACATCGCAGGTTGTGTGCGGAATATTCATCATTTTTAAATAGCCCTGTAACAAACCATCCTCACCAGGTGTCCCATGTATTGTAATATAAAGACAATCGAAGGTCAATTTCTTACCGTTTATGCTAAAAGTGAAATCATTCCTGTTAATCGGAAATTCTTTGTTTTCGCTTACCACCACCCATTTTTTCCGGGTGAGCAATACCTGGAAAACATTATATTTCCGGCGATCAATGAACGAAAGGATGCCTTCGGCACTTTTGCGGCTTACAACAATTTCTGAAGAGTATCCACCATATACTATTCCGATATTTTTCATGCACTTCACCTGTTTGTTTTATGTGGTTCTTTCGTATCTAATTGTTTCCCACTTTCAGCATCAAAGAACACTGAAAGTAGAATTCCCTCACTCTGCTCCATGCCCTAAGCCCCATGTTACCATCCTTCCCTTCTACCTTTCCACCTTTCTCCCATTATTCCATGCTCCATGCTCTCTGCCCCATGCCCCTGGCCCTCTGCCTTATTCCTAACTCCTACTCCTAACTACTGACTAAGTTATTCTCTTCCTGCAGTATAATGCCGCCATTTTTCTATTACCCGGATCATATCATCGGGCAAAGGGCTGTCGAAGGCCATGGTCTTTCCTGTAGCGGGATGCTCAAATGTCAGTGTTTTTGCATGAAGTGCCTGTCGGGGAAGAATTGCAAAGCAGTTTTTTACAAATTGCTTGTACTTTGTAAAGGTCGTTCCCTTTAAAATCTGATCTCCGCCATATCGTTCGTCATTGAACAAAGTATGACCAATGTGCTTCAGATGGACCCTGATTTGATGGGTTCGGCCGGTTTCGAGTTTACACTCGAGTAATGTTACATAACCCAGTCGTTCTAAAACCCTGTAGTGTGTTACAGCCGGTTTCCCCTGTGAGTTGTCGCTGAATACCGTCATTTGCTTCCTGTCGCGAAGGCTTCGACCGATATTTCCTTCTATGGTTCCCTCGTCATTTTTAACATTCCCCCAGACAATGGCGTGATAGGTTCGTCCGGTAGTTTTGTTAAAGAACTGCCTGCCCAGGTGGGTTTTCGCATTTTCGGTTTTTGCAATCACCAGAAGGCCGGAGGTGTCTTTATCTATTCTGTGAACGAGTCCCGGGCGGGGATCGTTACTCTGAAACCATGGATGGTCTTTCAGGTGCCAGGCAAGGGCATTAACAAGTGTTCCTGTATAATTACCAAAGCCGGGATGTACAACCATTCCCGGAGCTTTGTTGACAACAATCAGATGCTCATCTTCGTAAACAATGTTTAAAGGGATGTCTTCGGGAATTATTTCTATTTCTCTGGGGGGCCAGGTCATTTCTATGGTGATGATATCTCCGGGTTTTACTTTGTAATTGGCTTTCACCGGATTACCATTGACCAGAATACTTCCGGCATTTGCTGCCTCCTGAATTTTATTCCGTGAGGCATTTTCAATGCGGTTAACCAGAAATTTGTCAATTCTTAACGGACTCTGCCCGGAATCGGCTACAAAACGGTAATGCTCGTAAAGCTGACCGGGTTTATTCGTTTCCTCACCTGCGTCAATGATCTCCTCCAGTTCATCTGTTTCATCATAATCAAAATGCTCTTCATTCATCAAGTAAAAAATTAGTCTAAGTTATTGGTCTGATGGAACTCGCATGATTGGGTTTATATATGTTCTCTTGTGAAACACCTTGTCATGCTCGTTTCATCCGTATAAAATTTATTTATTAAGATCGAATGGAACTCGCATGCAAGAACTTATACATGTTTTTTTTGTTGGCAAACTTTGCCATGCTCGTTTCATTAGTATAAAATTTATTTTTCAAGGCCTAATGGAACTCGAATGTATGATTTATACATAATTCTTGTTGTGAGAAACCCAGTTTTATTCAGTTCATCTTACATCTTAATATCTAAAAATCTAATAATCTATTATGCCATGCTCGTTTCATTTGGTGCAGAGATCAAAAGAATTTTTCTTCTTCATTATCAAATTGGTCATCGTCATCCGGCAAATCTTCATATATTTCTGTTTCAATGGTGTCGGTAACGACAGAGTCGGGCATAATATATGAAGAATCGGTAGAGAGCCAGATATCGATTGAAGCCCCAAGCCTGAGCTGGTTACCTGGTAAACTTTCGGGGCGCTGTTTCCATACGAAAGCATTCAGTGTGTCCTCCTTTGACACAACGGTAGAATCGTAAATACAGGCTCCGATATTAAGTGAAAGGTTTTGGCTGGATTCTTTGGCTTCTTCGTGTGTGAGTCCCGTCAGGTCAGGGACAGCAGTAGTTTGGTTGCTCAGCCCTTTGCCAACAATCAGATCAATGGAAGATCCTTTTTCAAGTGGTGTTCCCGGTTCAATAGGCTTTCCTTTGTAGTGTTGACCCAGTACCAGGTTGGTGTATTCAGAGGGAACATAAATGAGGTTTCCCACTTTCAGTCCGAACGATTCAAGCAATACTCTTGCATTACGTACGCTGTAATCAATGACATCGGGAGCCTGCACTTTTTCCGAAGTCCATGAGTTTATGGTAAAAAATATTTTCCGGTTTTTCTTAATCAGGTCTCCAGCGGCAGGAGTTTGCTCAACAACTATGCCGGGAGGGGCATCATCAATATAAACAGAATCAATGATGTCATATCTGAGCTCATTCTTCTCAACCAGATTTTTGAATTGTTGTTCTGTCAGCCCTGTGAAATCAGGAGTTTCAAAACCTTCACCATGGCGCGTGTATAGATTCAGTCCCCAGAAAACAAGTACAATGGTGAGAATGCCGGCCAGCACCACAATTCCCAGGTGTTTGGCGAATTCTTTGCTGAATATGATTTTAATAAATGACATCTTATTGTTTTTTTGAATGTCTTCAAAAATAACACAAAATCACCAAACAGAAGGAATGAATAGGAAGAATAGAAAAAATAAAGGGCCGTACGGCCCTTCATTGTATTTTTTCTTCGTACGAAGATGTCTTATTATGTGGTTTGATTACTGACAGCAGAATATTGCAAATGTCAATAATCCGGCATATCTAATGGTCTAATAATTATCATTAACTTTTGAGATTAATGATCCACTCTTATGCTTTATGTCTTCTTTCGCTACTAACGCTTAATTTTTTACGACCTTTAGCACGCCGTGAAGCCAACACGCGGCGTCCGGTGGCAGTAGACATTCTTGAGCGAAAGCCATGCTTGTTTCTTCTCTTGCGGTTTGATGGTTGAAATGTCCTTTTCATTAGTATAAAATTTTCTAAGTTATTGGTCTGATGCAACTCGCCCCGGGTAAATCGGGACTTGTTTCTTTACTGAAATTTTCCGGGCCCGTACAAAGGGTACCTTTGTTAATGCCTTATTCTCAGAAAATCGGAGTGCAAAAATACAAGTTTTTTTTGTCTTCCAAAAAATATCGATACAATTTTTGGTACATCTGTCTTTCAACAGGCTAAATATTATTTTGAGGTGCTGTGCGTTTTGTCTGTTTTTATAGGACTTTAACCCTCTAAATTCTAAAATTAGAACTTCTGATTTAAAGGCTAATAGCTTCCCCTCCCGCTACCCCTCTAACTCCTCTGAAGGGGAGAACCGGGCTGGCCCGCAATTTACAGTAAATTAAAACATGCGAATGGTACAATATTATTGCCCGGTCTAAAAAGCATCTTTGTTACCAAACTCTGTGTTGTTTTAAATTTTTAAATGCTCATTAATAATGAGTTAACTCCGGTGCTAAAATTTAAAACGCCTTGATTTTGACAAAAATATGCTTTTTATTTCGCACTCATATTATAGTAATTGCGCTGTGGTTTCCCTCTTTAGAGGGCCACGGGGTGAGTGATGAGGGAGAAAATAATCGAATGTTCCAAACCAGAACTTCTGACTTATTAGTGTCTGTCCATAAAGTGCCATTTACTGTGTTATGATCGTCCGAAAATTACTCATTTACGATGAGTAAACTCCGTATTTTCGGACTTCGCAAGCCTTGTAAATGACACTTTCTGAACAGACACACATACTGTAAAAATTCTTTGCGAGTTTATAGACGAGCTCTTATTAGCAAATTAAGATGTCGCAAATCAACCTTAAGTGGTAATTGATAATTGAAAAATCCGTGTAAATCTGTGACATCTGTGGTGCATTCTCAACCTCAGCCTCAATTTGCTTTGATATCGGGTTTCGAGTTTCAGATTTCGCGTTCCGGGTTTCAACCCCCTGACTAACCCCTATTGACTAACCCCTAATTTCCTAAACCGGCAGATGTATCAGTTTTTTAGTATCAAAAAAGGTTTCATCAAACCATTGGCTAAGATTTGCAGTGAATATTTTCTTTCTGAAAGGTGCAATTTCCATGTCAATGTTTCCGCCTTTAAGGTATAGTATACCGTTCGGCACTGCATTTTTTTGTTGTGAAGCGACCAGGTGCCGGGTCTGTTTTAGAAAATCGGGTAAATTGGTGACTGCTCTGCTGATGATGAAATCGAATTTGCCTTTATAATTTTCCGACCGGCTCTGTTCCGCTTCAGCATTCTGAAGATCGATTTCCTGAATGACCGCTTTTACAACTTTAATTTTCTTAGCAACTGAATCGAGCATGAGGAAATGAACTTTTGGGAAAAGAATACTCAGCGGAATTCCCGGAAAACCACCGCCGGTACCTACATCAATGATTTCAGAACCATCCGTAAAGGTCAGAAACTTTGCAATGGCAAGTGAATGCAAGACATGGTGCAGGTAGAAATTACCCATGTCCTTTCTTGAAATTACGTTGATTTTACTGTTCCAATCCTCGTATAGTGCCTTTAATGCGGCAAATTGCTCTTTTTGCAGAGGGGTGATGCCTGGAAAGTATTTCAGAATTATGTCCATACAATAGATTGTGGCAACCTTTTCTATGCTCGTTTCTTCAGTTTAATGCTTTTTCACTTCAGAATTCTTAAGCGTGTTAAAAAGCAGTTCCCGGGCACGAAAAAGCTGGGCTTTAACGGTTCCAAGCGGTAAATCAAGCTCTTCGGATATTTCTTCGTAAGAATATTCTTTAAAATAACGCAGTTCAATAAGGGTGCGGTAACGGGGTTTTAGCTTTTTGACGACAGTGCGCATTAAAACCACCTTTTGTTCCCGTATCATGAATTCTTCGGGGTCGGGTGTTTCATCTTTAAGGTGGACTTGTGGTTCGGAATCTTTTTCTTCCGAGCTATAACTTCCGTCTATGCTGATGTGGTTGTTGCGCTTCTTTCGGAGGTAATCGATACAATTGTTTGAGGCAATTTTGAAGAGCCAGGTGCTGAAGGCGTAGTTGGGGGAATACTGGCTCAGATTTTTGAAAGCTTTTCCGAATGCTTCGATGGTTAAATCTTCGGCATCGGTTTTATTATTTATCATTTTTAGCAACATAAAATAAATGGCGTCACGGTAGCGCGCCATAAGTTCGGCATACGCTTTCTGATCGCCCTTTACTGCTCTTTCAACCAATTCAAGGTCGTACCTTGCCTTGTCTGATAAGTTCGGATTTACTTCCATTCCTTTTTTTTGACCCTGCCAGATTTCCCAAATGAGCCATACAGAGCAGTATTGGCTGAATGAAATCGAACAATAATACTGCCCGGTAAATTTTTCCCATTCCGGTTTTCCCGGCTGCCATTTTCCAAAAAACAAATTTGAATAAAAACAATATTAATGAAAATGGTAATACAATTGGCGCAAAATTAGGAAAAAATATAAAATAAAAGGTTAGTGCCCAAAATATTTCCCTGGTCAGTGCTTCTGTAAAAAGAGCAGACCTGGTGCTCGTGGTGTATCTTCCCGAGGTAGTCAGATGTCTTTGTTTTTGTTCAAGCCACTTCCGAAAAGAAGACGGCGGGACACTCAACGTATGCGCTTCAGCATGGGTACATACCGCTGTATTGGTTTTCGTGGCTGCTTCCTGAACAAAAAGGTCGTCGTCTCCTGATGCAAGATAGATATGGCTTTTGAATCCTTTGTTTTTTTCGAAAAGGGTCTTTGTATAGGCAAGATTTCTGCCGGTTCCCATGTAAGGTTTTCCGCTCAGGGCAAATCCAAGGTACTGAATGGCAATGGTAAAAGTATCGTATCGCAGCCATAAGTTTGTCAGGCCTTTTGCTTTTTCGTAATTACCGATACCTAATACCAGCTCTTTGCCGGGGATGGTGAAGGATTCTGCCATTTTTCTGATCCACTGGTCTGATGCCGGTCGGCAATCGGCATCGGTTAGTATCAGATGTTCGAAATCGGCAGCTTTGATCCCCAGTGATAGTGGCAGCTTTTTGCCGTGGTAGAACTTTTTGTCGGGAGCTATAGTGGTATAATACAGGTGTTTATATTTTGCTTTTAATTTGGCAAGCACCAGATCAGAGTCGTCTTCCGAACCATCATTGACAACAACAACCTGATATTCGGGATAGTCCTGTTCGAGGATTGCGGGAAGAAAACGGTCGAGGTTTTCGGCTTCGTTACGTGCACTGATGACTACTGAAACCGGCGGAACATCCCCACTATGTGCTTCCTTTCGCTTATATAGCGCAATCGGCCGAATTCGGCGCATCAGAAAAAAGAACTGCCAAAGCCACACAAGAGCCATTATCGACAACAATATGATTTCGAAAGTATTTGGTTGTGGAATGCTCATAATCTCTTGCGATTAATTTCGGCCAAAAGTGCGATTTTTTTTGTTAGCTTACAACATAGAACGTAAAAACGGACAAGTCTTGTATCTTTGCACTTCGATTTTTAATTGTAAACAAATGCAATACAGTTTAGAGAAAACCGATCCGTTGTCATTAGCACGAGCCGGAGAAATCATTACCGGGCACGGTCGCATTCCAACCCCGGTTTTTATGCCGGTAGGAACTGTCGGGTCGGTAAAAGGCATACATGTAAAGGATTTGAAAGAGGAGGTCAGGGCGCATATCATACTTGGGAATACGTATCATTTATATCTCAGGCCCGGCTTGGAGGTTTTGCGTCAGGCAGGAGGGCTCCACCGTTTCAATAGCTGGGACCGTCCAATATTGACGGATAGCGGAGGGTTTCAGGTTTTTTCGTTGAGCGAGAAAAGGAAATTGTCGCATCAGGGGGCAGAATTCAGGTCGCATCTGGATGGCTCAAAGCATTTGTTTACACCGGAAAAGGTAGTTGATATTCAGCGAATTATCGGAGCCGATATAATGATGGCATTTGACGAATGTCCGCCTGGTGATGCCAATTATGACTATGCACTTCAGTCGATGGAGCTTACGCATAAATGGTTAAAAAGAGGGATTGAGCGTTTTGAAACTACCGATCCTCAATATGGGTATGAACAGGCATTTTTCCCGATTGTGCAGGGGGCAGGGTATCCGGATTTGCGAAAGCGTTCGGCCGAATTCATCGCGTCATTCGGGATGGATGGCAATGCCATAGGCGGGCTCGCTGTAGGAGAACCCGAGGAGGTTATGTATGAAATGATTGAAGTAGTCAACGATATTTTACCCGAAGACAAACCACGTTATCTGATGGGGGTTGGCACTCCGGTCAATATTCTTGAGGCTGTCAGCCGTGGTGTGGATATGTTCGATTGTGTAATGCCCACAAGAAACGGACGCAACGGAATGCTTTTTACCAGCGAGGGCATCATCAATATCAAAAATGAGAAATGGAAGACAGATTTTTCGCCCATCGACTCCGACGGACATTGTTTGTATGATACCCTTTATTCAAAAGCTTATCTTCGGCATTTGTTTGTTTCGCGTGAAATGCTGGGGCCGCAAATAGCTTCCATCCACAATCTTGCTTTTTATCATTGGCTGGTTTCCGAAGCCCGTCGACGTATTATTGAAGGCCGTTTTTCGACCTGGAAAGAAAAAATAATACAACAACTGGCAAGACGTTTGTAAGTAAAATAGAACAGACTTTTAGATAAAATTAACCCACCGGCAGAAGCAGAGGGCAGAGGGCAGAGAGCAGAGGGCGGAGAGTGGGAAATACGCTTACATAGGTCTTCAACCCTGGCAGATAAAGGCAGAAGGCAGAAGTATGGGCATGGGGCAGAGGGCATGGAGCATGAGGTAATGGTAGGAAGGTGAGAAGGCAGAAGGGCCGGATGGTAGCATGAAGCATAGGGGATGAGGGCATAGAGAACAGGACAGAAATTTAGAAATTTTGAGTAGATAGTGCGTGTCTGTACAAAAAGTGCCAGTTGCAAGCATAACACAGCAAATGGCATTTTATGGACAGACGCTAAATAATGTTTAATTTGCAGCAGGTTCCGGAATTGTAACAAAAAACCAAAAAAACGATTTACTTTGAAAAAGCTGGATTTTTATATACTGAAAAAATTTCTGGGAACTTTCTTTTTTGCGATAGTTCTTATTCTCAGCATATCCATAGTTTTTGATCTTGCAGAAAAAATTGATGATTTTCTGGAAACGAATGCTCCACTCGAGGCCATTGTTTTTGATTACTATCAGAATTTTATTCCCTATTTTGCCAATTTATTTACCCCTTTGTTTGTGTTTATCGCGGTCATCTTTTTTACTTCGAAGATGGCTTACCAGACTGAGATAATTGCCATTCTTTCCAGTGGTGTCAGTTTTAAAAGGTTGATGTATCCTTACTTTTTAGGTGCCGCTATTCTTACAGTTTTTTCCTATGTAATGGGGGGGTATATTATTCCTCCGGCCAACAGAGTTCGTATTGATTTTGAGAATACTTACATCAAGGAAATACATGAAACAGGAATGAGCAACATCCACATGCAAATTGAGCCGGGGCTTTTCATTTACATGCGCCGTTATTCCTCATTTCGCGAACGGGGGGACGATTTCAGCATGGAGAAGATTGAAGGGAAAGATTTGAAATTCAAGATCTCTGCCAAATCGGTTCAATACGACAGCACGGAGAACAAATGGATATTCAGAGATTATGTCAGGCGCGATTTTCCGAATAACGGAAAGATGGTACTTTCCGAAGGGGAGGAAATGGATACCGTGGTTAATATGAAACCGGCCGATTTTAAAGAAGAAAGGAAATTTTTTGAAACCATGACCAATCCTGAATTGGAAGACTACATTGAAGAACAGAGAGAAAGGGGAGTCGGTAATATTGAACCATATCTGATAGAAAGACACCGGCGTATCGCATCACCCTTTTCTGCTTTTATTCTTACGTTGATAGGCGTTTCACTTGCTTCACGAAAAACACGGGGCGGCATGGGATTTCACATAGGAATTGGTCTGGCACTTAGTTTTTCCTATATCTTATTTATGACGATATCTACAACTTTTGCTATCAACGGTAATTTATCGCCGATGATTGCTACCTGGTTGCCTAATTTTGTTTTTGCTGTAATTGGCATTATATTGTACTATAAAGCACCAAAGTAAATTAGAGTCTGTCCATAAAGTACCATTTACTGTGTTCCGCTCGTCCGAAAATTACACATTTACGATGAGTAAACTCCCTATTTTCGGACTTCGCAAGCCTTGTAAATGACACTTTCTGAACAGACACACATATTGTGAATATTTTTCCGGGTTTATGGACAAGCACAAATTAGCAACGGTCATTAATTGTCCATGCCCTGAATTGATTCTGCCCCGGCCCGCTGGGATGCCCCTTCTTATGATGGTTAAATTTCTTTAAATACGTTCTAAATTTAATTCTTGTAAATCAATATATTGTATGTGTGCAGTGTAAATTATTCAAATTTTCCTGCATCTCTTTAAGCTAAAATTAGTAAATATGCACCCTGATTTGGTCAGCAACATTCATTGTTTTATGTTGATTGACAGGTGATTAACCAAAATTTTTTAGTATGTCATTAAAAAAGTACATCCTTGACCTTCGAAAAAGGAGAGAAAAAGTACAGCAGGGTGGTGGTGAAAAGGCCATCGAGAAACAGACTGCAATGGGGAAAATGACTGCCCGTGAGCGCATTCTCGCCCTGCTGGATCAGGATTCTTTTACCGAGTATGACCTTTTTGTCGAACACGAAGCCCGCGATTTTGGGATGGACAAAAAGCAGTTGCATGGTGATGGAGTAATTATTGGTACCGGTACCATTTATGGTGCTCCGGTTTGCATTTTCGCCCAGGATTTTACCGTTGCAGGTGGTTCTCTCGGTTTGATGCATGCCCGTAAGATTACCAAGATTATGGACCATGCTCTGAAGATGAGGGTTCCGCTTATCGGTATTAATGATTCGGGTGGCGCACGTATTCAGGAAGGTGTTAATTCACTTGCCGGTTATGGTGAAATTTTCTACCGTAATACTATTGCCTCTGGTGTAATCCCTCAGATTTCAGTGATTCTCGGACCTTGTGCCGGAGGAGCTGTATATTCGCCGGCACTTACCGACTTTGTTTTCACTGTCGACAACATCAGTAAGATGTTTATTACCGGGCCGAGCGTTATTAAAGCTGTGTTAGGAGAAGAAATTTCGATGGAGGATCTTGGCGGGGCCCGTGTTCATGCCGAGATTACAGGGAATGCCCACTTTTTTGCCAACAGTGAAATGGAATGTTTCGATCAAATTAAGAAACTTATCACTTTTATTCCATGGAACAATAAACAAAAGGCAAAAGCATTTCCTCCCAGGCCTCCCAAATTCAAGACACCTATCGAGGATATTATTCCGGCCGACCCTAAAGAGCCTTATGATGTAAGAGATGTTATTAAGGCCATTGTTGACGATTCCGATTTTTTTTGAGATTCAGGAGCTGTTTGCCGCCAATATTGTCATCGGGTTTGGCCGTATGAACGGGGAGACGGTTGGTTTTGTAGCCAATCAGCCTTTGGTTCTTGCCGGCGTTCTGGATACCGATAGCTCCGATAAGGCTGCCCGCTTTATTCGCTACTGCGATGCCTTTAATATCCCTATTGTTACTTTGGAAGACATGCCAGGTTATCTGCCCGGTATTGATCAGGAGCATGCCGGTGTTATTCGTCACGGTGCCAAAGTGCTGTATGCCTACTCGGAAGCTACCGTGCCAAAAATAACCGTTATTCTGAGAAAAGCCTACGGAGGTGGTTATATCGCCATGAACTCACGCCACCTGCATGCCGACTTTGCCTTTGCCTGGCCAACTGCCGAAATTGCTGTTATGGGGCCCGAAGGAGCAGCGAATATCATCTTCAAAAAGGAAATTGAAGAAGCCGATGATCCCGATGCAATGCGTCAGCTTAAGGTACAGGAATACAAAGAAAAATTTGCCAATCCTTATGTAGCTGCTGCCAAAGGATATATCGACTCGGTGATCGAGCCCGATGAAACACGTCAAATGTTGTTACATGCTCTGGAAGTATCAGGCAGTAAAGTGGACTATCGTCCTGAGAAGAAGCACGGAATTCCACCATTTTAATTTTGCTTGTAAAAACAATAGATGAGTGTGGTATAAAAAGACATATTTTTGTCTAAATCAAGACGTTTTAAATTTTTGCACCGGAGTTAACCCGTTGTTAATGAGGGTGCAAAAATTTAAACAACAATGAATTTGGCAGTAAAGATGCTTTTTAGACCGCACTCATAGATCGTTAGATTATTAGATTAAGATACAAGATGGTTCGTATCCCGCTGAAAATCTGAATCTTATTAAAACAAACCCATTGGATATAACCAGTTGAATATAAGTCGCTTACAGTGTCTAACGAACTATATAGTGCGTGTCTATAAACTCGACAAAAAAATTTTTACAGTATGTGTGTCTGTTCAGAAAGTGCCAGTTGCAAGGCTTGCGAAGCCGCCAAAACCGGAGTTTACTACTCGTAAATGAGGATTTTGGCGGCGAGCGTAACACAGCAAATGGTACTTTATGGACAGACACTATATAAAAAAGTTTGACATAACAATGTTTCCTTTTTTAGTATTAAACACCCGGTTCCCGGGCATAATGAACTAAAAATGCATACACAATGAAGGACGATAATCAGGAATTGGTTGATTTTCAGATATTAAGTCTTAAGTATAAGACCAGATTGACCAGAAAGTTTAAAGAAAGAAAAAAGTACCAGGTGCCGGATCCTAAGGAAGTACGTTCCGTTATTCCCGGTACGGTTACCGATGTAAAAGTCAAAAAAGGCCAAAAGGTTAAGGAAGGAGAAGTTCTTCTTTTGCTGGAAGCCATGAAAATGGTGAATGAGATACATATGCCCTTCGATGGAAAAATTAAGAAAGTAAATGTGGAAAAAGGGCAGAAGATCCCCAAGAATTTTGTGATGGTTGAGATTGATTAGGGATATAAATAATGTCTGTCCATAAAGTCAATAGTCAGTTAAAAAAATCCTAAACGCAGAGACGCAATGACGCAAAGTTATTATTATGAGAGAGTTGTTGTTTTTATCATTGATTATGCAAACATTAATTATCAAACAACTGTAAAAGTTTAACGGAGTATTGTAAAGTACCATTTGCTGTGTTAGGCTTGACGCCAAACTACTCATTCCGAAGTAGTGCGTGTCTATAAACTTACAAAAAATTATTACAATCTGTGTGTCTGTTCAGAAAGTGCCAGTTGCAAGGCTTGCGAAGCCGCCAAAACCGAAGTTTACTAATCGTAAATGAGGATTTTGGCGGCGAGGGTAACGCAGCAAATGGTACTTTATGGACAGACACGAAGTAGCTTTATGAATCATTTTACAGCTTATATCTAGAATCTAACCATCTATTGATGGAACAACACTCTATTTATATTTTTTACAAATAACCTTATTTAGACAGTTTTCTTTTTTATATAAGGAAAAAAGCAGATAATTTTGCTTTTGAATAATCATCTAATCATTAAAAAGAAAGAAAAATGGCATACGTAATTAATGAAGATTGCATTGCTTGCGGTACCTGCATAGATGAGTGTCCTGTGGATGCTATTTCTGAAGGTGAAATCTATAAAATTGATCCTGAATTGTGTACCGACTGCGGTGCTTGTGCCGATGTCTGTCCTACCGAGGCCATACATCCGGCTTAAGGATTGTAAAAACATTTAATTATTACACGCTTAAGGGGCTGCCGGTATTTTTACAGGCGGCCCTCGTTTGTTTTGCTATTTTATATGTCCGTCTGTAACAGCAATGTCCAGATAAACATCGTTGCCTGATGTTGGAAGATTGCTTACAATTTGAAAGGGAAAAGCCACACCAGCCTTGAATGCTTTTGTTAACAAGGGAAGCGTTTTGTCGTAAAATCCGCCGCCACGCCCTAATCTGGCTCCATGCTTTGTAAATGCGAGGCCTGGGACTATGGCTATGTCAATTTCCTCGGGATTGGACAATATTTCTCCTGTAGGTTCCTGTATTCCAAAAGATGGTCCGGTTTTCATATTTTTTTCTCCGGTAAATTCACGAATTTCCAGTTGTTTGCCTTTTACCACCGGAAGAAAAATTCTTTTTTTCCCATGCCAGCGTTTTATGAAATCGTGTGTGAACACTTCATCGGGGAGCGACCAGTACACAAACACATTCTCAGCCTTTTGAAATTGCGGGAGCTTTTCAACCCCGGCCATTATATCGATGCTTATTTTCTTCAGTTCAACGCTGGTGTTATTTTTGTTTTTCCTGTTTTATTTTTTTGCGCAGATGGCTTTTTGCTTCCTTTATTTGGAGCTCATCATTAACCTCCTTTAGGGAATAAACGTCGAGGCGTCTGTCTGCAAATACCCGGTTAAAAGGTGTCATTTGCTTGTCAAGCGCATCCGACATATCTATGTTGGCGGTAAGAATGTCTTCTGCATCAGTATTTCCTTTGAAAAGATATTCCCCTTTAGGATTCACCAACACAGATTGTCCCGTGAAAGTAAGGTTCCTTTCTGTGCCCACACGATTGGCCGTTGCTACAAAAATACGATTGGTCAGTGCATATCCGGGGATAGCACTCTGACACCAGGGAAGCACAAGGTTTGAAGGATGGCAGATGATTTGGGCACCTTTCAGCGCCAGAATCCGCCAACTTTCGGGAAACATCCAGTCGAAACAAACTAAAATACCTATTTTCCCCAAGGGGGTTGAGAAAACCGGAAGTCCGGTATTACCCGGCTCGAAAATTTCTTTTTCACGATTGAAAAGGTGCAGCTTCCGGTAATGCCCTATAAGGCCTTCGTGGCTAATAAACACTGCACTGTTATATAGTTTGTCGCCATCGAGTTCATTAAAGCCCGAAACAAACCAGGCATTTAGTTTCGCTGCTTTTTCGGTAAGGTATCTGATAAAAAGACTCTCTCCCAGGGGTTCGGCACTTTGCCGGGCTTCCTCTTTTGAGGAGAAATTATACCCTGATGAAGCCAATTCGGGCAACACCCACAATTGGACCCCGGGAGCATTGTCCAGAAGTTGATCAATTTTTCTGATATTGGAAACTATGTCTCCAAAAACAGGGGCAAACTGAAGTATACCTGTGTTTATTTTGGAATTCATCGGCAAT
>NZ_AHZV01000102.1 GCF_000250735.1 Anaerophaga thermohalophila str. Valhall | reverse complement strand
TATCACTTTCCATTATCAGGAACCATTTTTACTGCTCCATGCTCTCTGCTCCATGCTCTCTGCTCTCTGCTCTCTGCTCTCTGCTCTCTGACCCATTCCCCTATCTTCTGCCTGTCAAATACTTTTATTCTCCCCTCCATTTGCGGGAAAATATTTTTTCAGGATACTTTATATCTGTAAGGAACAATCCCTGCGGAGGAGCCGAAGTTCCAGCCAGGCACCGGTCTCCTGCTTCAATAATTTCACAAAAATCATTAACCGAAATTTTTTTTCTCCCCACATCGAGCAGAGTCCCGACAATGGCACGAACCATATTCCTCAGAAAACGATCGGCACTGATAACAAATACATAACGATTCCCTCTCTTTTCCCAGAACGCATCACGTATTTCACAAAAATTCGTTTTATTCCCCCCATGAAGCCGTGCAAAACTGGTAAAATCGGTATAATCTTTCAGTCTTTCCGCCGCCAGGTTCATCAGATCAAAATCGGGTATAAACCACGGCCGGTGGGTCACCCCTTCCAAAAAAGGATCTTTATACAAGATCAAATGGTATTCATACGACCGCGACAGGGCATTAAATCTGCTGTGCGCCTCGTCCGGCACCTGTGACATCGAATAAACGGCTATGGAAGACGGAAGCATGCTGTTCAACTTACGAAGTAAAACATCATCTTTAAACGGAAGAGCATCTTCCACATCAAAATGGGCCACAAAATAAGAAGCATGAACTCCGGTATCGGTTCTTCCGGCACCGGTGAGTAAAACAGATGACTGTATAACGGTAGAAAGCGTCTGCTCAAGAGTTTCCTGAACAGTAATGGCATTGGGCTGTTTCTGCCAACCATGAAAGTTTTTTCCGTTGTAGGCTAATTCCAGAAAATATCGGGGCATAATAAACTTATTGCTTTTTGATTTTCTACAAAGTAACAGATTCTCTGTCAAAACAGGCCGAATTTCTACAATGATTAATATTTTTTTCATTGACAGTTTTCCCGACTTTTTGTACCTTAAAAGTTCGGAAACAAAACTCAAAGGGCCTTACAAAACCATAAAACACAACGAATTATGGAAAAAACAAAGCCCGCCTTCTACAATAAAAAATCAGTAGAAGCTGTCGCTATGGTTCTTGAACAACTCTTGAGATCGCAGGAGAACGGCGACATTGAAGCTTTTGCAGGTTGCTTCCTTCAGAACGATTATGTCGTACACATCGGAACCGATATTGATGAATTTTTTACTACATGGCGAAGCTACTTCCATTGGATTGAAAATGTTTTAGATTCCCGGAAAGGACATGATATCAACGAAAAAGATACCCGTATTCGAATTAGTGATGACGGAAATACGGCGTGGTATTCCCAACTGATTGATACCTGTTACGAAACCAAAGGAGAACTGACACGAATAGAAGGTTTCCGGCATACCGGGGTGCTGATAAAATCGCCTGAAGGCTGGAGAATTGTTCAGAGTCATGTTTCGGTGCCAATTAATCCACCGGAATCGCCGGGTTTGTAGAAATCGGGTATTCACATAGAAGAGATGATTGGGTGTTGGGATTGTCAGAGTTGTGAGGTTGTTAAAATGTTATTTGGTAGATTTAAAGAGAGCCCGTTTATATAAGGATTTACATGAATTTTTAACTAAAAACAGAAGCCCATGAAAAGACAAGTTGGCATTTGGATGAACACCGATAAAGCGGTGTTAGTGAGTTTACTGAATGGAAAAGAGGAAAAAGTCCAAACCATTGAATCTGAAGTTGAAGCACGTGCCCACAACCCCAGAGAATCTAAACCTGGGGCCAAAACCGGCGCTGTACTTATGGATTTAGACAAAAAGATGACCCAGCGCAAAAACCATCAGTTACATGATTATTTTGAAAAAGTAATGCATTCAATCAACTCCGATACAGGAGAAATATTTATATTCGGACCGGCTAACACTAAAAAGCATTTCGAGAAGGAACTGAAAAAACATTCACAATTCAGTTCCAAGAAGCTCGAAATTGAACCGGCCGACAGAATGACGCAGCCACAAATGATTGCAAAAATCAAAAAACATTTCACTAACAATGGCCATAAAAGCTGAACTTTTTAATTCAAAACCATTAAGCATCAAAACAAACAGTATCAAAGATGCCTGCTGCTCTCATGCAGGCATCTTTTTTCTGTTTTTTTTATTTTTTCTGTTTTCTCCGCATGCTATGCAACATACAGAAGCACAATCTTTCAAAGAGGAAAGGGAGGCAATGGTACGTTCGCAGATAAAAGCCAGGGGTATAAACTCAGAGGCTGTTCTTGAAGCCATGAGAAAAGTACCACGCCATTTATTTGTCCCTTACAATATGCGCGAATATGCTTATACCGATCGCCCTCTTTCGATTGGTTTCGACCAGACCATCTCGCAGCCATACATTGTTGCCTATATGACCGAAGCGCTCGGAGCAAAACCGGGCGATAAAGTACTTGAAATCGGGACCGGATCGGGCTATCAGGCGGCAGTTCTGGCTGAAATGGGACTGGAAGTATATACTATTGAAATCATACCCAAACTGGCCGAAATGGCTCAGGAAAATCTTAAAAACAACGGATATGACAATGTAAAAGTGAGATGCGGAAACGGCTATAAAGGCTGGCCCGAAGAGGCACCTTTCGATGCTATAATTATCACCGCAGCTCCGGAGAGCATTCCGCAAACGCTGGTTGACCAACTTAAAATCAACGGTACAATGATTCTTCCGGTTGGACCGGTTCACAGCATTCAAACCCTGAAAAAAGTGGTCAAAAAACCCAAAGGCATTAAGCAAACCACCCTTTTGCCTGTCCGTTTTGTTCCCATGATAAAATCGTATCACTAAAAATGGATTGGAAATACCAACTTAACCGTCTTTTTGAAGAATTCTCAAAAGAAGAGCTTTTGAATGCACTTGCAGCAAACCCTGAAGAAGTCAGCCGCCTTATCCAAATTATTGAGTCGCCTCCAGAGAAAACAGCATGGCGGGCTGCCTGGATCATAGACCATTTCAACCAACAATATCCGGAATTAATCAGTCCGTATCTCCCCGAACTGCTCAGGATTCTCAAGGAAACAGCATACAATGGTGCGCGCAGGTCATTGCTGAAAATAATGATTAGCCATCCCAATATGCACAGCGAAGACGGCGAATTGCTGGACAGGTGCTTTCACTGGACATGTTCTCCTTCTGTTCCCATCGCGGTGAGAGCTCACGCTATGCAATATATTCACGAGCTCTTGCCCGTTTATCCCGAGCTTAAAAACGAATTCCAAATATGTCTCGAATCAGCTGTTCATGACGAAAGCAAAGGGGTAAAAGGAAAAGCAGGAAAACTACTCGAGAAACTCAACAAGAGAGAATGAGAGAATGAGAAAATGAGCTGATGAACTGATGAACTGATGAGCTGATGAGGGAATGAGCGAATTATCAGGAACCATGCTCTCTGCTCTCTGCCCCATGCCCTCTGCCCCATGCCCTCTGCCCGTCAGACACCTTTATCTGTTAACATAAAGTATCTCAACAGGTTAAATCATCTAACCTCTAACATCTAATCCATTCTATTGTCGCTTAAGTTTATCTCTAAATTCTTTTCTGAATTTGTCCATTTTGGGATTAATAACAACCCGGCAATAAGGTTGTGAGGGATTGTTTTCGAAATAATTCTGGTGATAATCTTCAGCCATATAGAAAGGGCCGGCAGGTGCCAGTTCGGTTACAATGGGGCTGCTGAAAACTTTCTTTTTTCCCAGCTCACCAATTATCTGTTCAGCCGTTTTCTTCTGCTCTTCATCATGGTAAAAAATAACAGAACGGTATTGCGTTCCTACATCGGCCCCCTGCCGGTTTAAGGTAGTGGGATCGTGAACAGAAAAAAAGATGGTGAGTATTTCTGCGTAAGAAATAATTGCAGGATTGAAAAATATCCGCACCGCTTCGGCATGACCGGTGAGTTCGGAGCATACTTCACGGTAAGTAGGATTGGCAATTTTTCCGCCACTATACCCCGATTCAACTTTTTCAACACCTCTTACTTCTTCAAAAACAGCTTCAATACACCAAAAACAGCCGCCTCCGAGTGTAGCAACCTTTTGTAAATCAGACTTCCCGGTTTGTGCCATAACTGGATAAACAATTAAAAATGATAAAAGAAAAACACGAATCTGTCTCATAATTAGTGCCTGTCTATTAAAGTAGGAAAATTTTCTACGTATCATGTATCTGTTCAGAAAGTACCGGTTGCAAGGCTTGCGAAGTCCGAAAATACGCAGTTTACTCATCGTAAATGAGTAATTTTCGGACGAGCGTAACACAGTAAATGGCACTTTTATGGACAGACACTATTTTAATTAACAACCGTACTTGTCCGAATGTTGAGTAAAATCTCAATCATTCTCCCTTCTGCATCAAAAAGCCTATCTTTGCAGAAAAAATTTGACAGACCAATATCACATAACCGACTGGTTGCCCACTACTGCCAAAGAAGTTAAAGAGCATGGCTGGAACCAACTGGATGTCATCCTGTTTTCGGGAGATGCTTACATAGATCATCCCTCATTTGGTGCTGCTGTGATCGGCAGGGTGTTGCTTGATATGGGACTCCGGGTGGCCATAGTCCCGCAGCCCAACTGGAGAGACGATCTGCGTGATTTCCGGAAAATGGGAAGTCCCAATCTGTTTTTTGGCGTCACTGCCGGCAACATGGACTCCATGGTAAACCATTACACGGCGGGTAAACGACTAAGATCAAACGATGCCTATACCCCGGGAGGTAAAGCAGGATTCCGACCCGACTATGCTTCAGTGGTCTATACCAAAATATTGAAGGAAATCTATCCCGACGTTCCGGTTATCCTGGGTGGAATTGAGGCCTCCATGCGTCGTTTTACCCATTACGATTACTGGAGCGATCAATTAAAACCCAACATTTTATCATGGTCGGGCGCCGATATGATGATCTACGGTATGGGCGAACATCCGCTGAAAAATCTGATAACCCTTCTTGAAAAAGGTGTCCCCTTCCGGAATCTGACAACACTTCCCCAAACCGCAATATTGCTGGATAAAAATGAAAAACTTCTCAAAAACAAGAGATGGACTGACCTTGAGCTTCACTCCCACAACGAATGCCTGGAAAGCAAAGAAAAGTATGCTTTGAATTTCATGCACATCGAAGAAGAGTCCAATAAAATGTACCCTGCCAGGATTCATCAGATTACCGGAAACCAAAGAATTGTTGTGAATCCGCCTCTTCCTCTGTTATCTGAAAAGGAGACCGATTATGCTTATGATCTTCCTTACACGCGTCTTCCGCATCCAAGGTATAAAAGCAAAGGAGAAATTCCGGCTTTTGAGATGATTAAACACTCGGTAAATCTTCACAGAGGTTGTTTCGGAGGATGTAGTTTTTGTACCATTTCGGCCCATCAGGGGAAATTCATTGCCTCGCGTTCCGAAAAATCAATTCTTGCCGAAGTAGAAAAAATTACGAAAGTCAACGATTTCAAAGGGTATCTTTCCGACCTGGGCGGGCCGAGTGCCAACATGTACAAAATGCAGGGGTTCGATTTATCTGTTTGTGAAAAATGCAAACGTCCCTCCTGTATTTTCCCGGCTGTTTGCCCCAATTTAAATACATCGCATCAGCCGCTGATTGAAATCTATCATAAAGTTGATACAACAGAAGGTATCAAAAAATCATTCATCGGAAGTGGAATCCGTTACGATATTCTGCTTCATCCAAAAGCAGGAGATGAAGCAAAAAGAAGTCACCAAAAATATATTGAAGAAATAATTACCCGTCATGTTTCCGGTCGTTTAAAGGTTGCGCCCGAACATACATCAGAGCGTGTCCTGCGTAATATGCGAAAACCTTCGTTTAAGCTGTTTCGGAGATTCAACGACATCTTTAACCGGATAAACAAAAAACACGGTCTGCACCAACAACTCATCCCGTATTTCATATCGGGGCATCCCGGTTGCGAAGAAAAAGACATGGCCGAACTTGCTGCAGAAACCAAAAATCTTAATTTTACACTGGAACAGGTACAGGATTTCACCCCAACCCCGATGACGCTTGCAACAGTTATGTACTACAGTGGCCTCAATCCGTATGGTTTAAAGAAAACTTATGTGCCCCGTTCAAAAGAAGAAAAACAAAATCAACGGCAATACTTTTTCTGGTATCAGCCCCAAAAAAGAGATCAACTGAAGGCACGAATAAAAAAAGCAGGATGGACTGACGTGTACAATACCCTGTTTGGGAACAATACCAGGAAGACAACAAAACGGAATAAAATAAAATAGTTGACAGGTTTTTGATGGCAGAGGGCATGGGGCAAAGAGCATGGCGCTTTGTTTACAAAGAAATCCGCCACAAAAGGATATGTATAAAAGTCGCAAGCTCCATTAGGCCAATAACTTAAGTAAATTATATGCTAATGAAACGAGCATGACAAAGTTTGTCACAAGAGAACATGTATAAACTCCAATCATGCGAGTTCCATCAGACCAATAACTTAGACTAATTTTATACTGATGAAAAAATCCTTCGCCTCGGTCTTCACAATCCTTTTAATTGCAGGTTGTGCTGAACTATCACAAGTTGTTAAAACAATCGACACCAACCGACCGTTAACGCAAACAGAAGTTATACGCGGCCTGAGGCAGGCTCTTATAATTGGAGCCGATTCCGCATCCGGCCGACTTTCAAGAAAAAATGGCTACTACGGTGATGACCTGGTGAAAATCACTCTGCCCCCCGAAGCTGAAGTAGTAACCGACAATCTTTCTAAAATACCCGGGGGAGACAAACTGGTAGAAGATGTGATATTACGAATCAACCGTTCTGCAGAAGATGCTGCCAGTGAAGCTGCTCCCATCTTTGCAAAAGCCATTTCGAACATGACCATTCAGGATGGATTTGAAATTCTTAACGGTGGAAAAGACGCTGCCACGCAATATCTCAGGTCTCAAACTTACAACGAGCTTTTCTGTCTCTATCAACCCAAAATAAAAGCCAGCCTCGATAAAAAAATAGTCGGAGAACTCTCTACTAATGAGTCCTGGGAAACGCTCACAGGCCAGTGGAACAGAGTAGCAAACTCAATTGTCGGTCAGATGGCGGATTTGGAAACCGTTGAGACCCAACTTGACAAGTATCTGACAAATAAAGCACTCGATGGCCTGTTCTTAAAACTGGCTTTGGAAGAAGAAAAAATACGAACCGATCCGGCGGCAAGGGTAACTGAATTACTGAAGCGTGTTTTCGGAGGTTCATGAGACAAATAAACGTCCCTGCCACGTATTTCTTTGTTTCATTCTTTTCCGAACCATTTCAACCAGTTGAAAGTTTTTCAGTCCCCATTTGGGAGCTATCAAAAGATCGAAAGGCGCCTGACTTGCCAGTCGTTCCATTACAATTGCCGGATTTAAACGTTCCAAAAAGGCGATAACCAGATCAATGTACTCATCGGCATGGAAAACCCTGAAATTTTCGGGGTTTTTAAGATATTGGTATCCCAGAACTGAGCCCCGGACATATTGAAGCTGATGCAATTTCAAATAGTTTAATGGCAAATGCGACAAAATATCGGCATGTTCCAGTATCATCTCGTTGGTTTCACCCGGTAGCCCCAGAATAAGGTGACCCCCCAAAGGAATTCCGGCATTGTAGAGTCGCTCTATGGTTTCCTTTGTTTCCTGAAAAGTATGACCACGGTTGACTCTTTTAAGTGTTTCCTCATTTGTTGACTCTATCCCCAATTCAACAACAATATAGTACTGCTCCTGAAGTTTTTGGAAATACTTAATCAGATCATCAGGAACGCAGTCGGGACGAGTGCCCACGACCATACCTTTTATTTGCGGGTGTGACAGTGCTTCTTCATAAAGCACTTTCAATCTTGCCAATGTATCGTAAGTGTTTGTATAAGCCTGAAAATAAGCAAGGTAGTATTGGTCAGGATATCGTTCAGCGAAAAAAGAAATCCCCTGATCAAGTTGTTCTGTGATGCTCAGACCCGCTTTACAGTATCCGGGATTGAAAGTATCGTTATTGCAAAAAGTACACCCCCCTCTTCCTTTTGTTCCGTCACGGTTGGGGCACGTAAACCCAGCATTGAGTGATAATTTTTGCACTCTTCCGTTAAATTTACGCCGGATATAATTGCTGTAATCGTTGATTGGATTATCGTGTCCCCAGGGAAATGCTTTTTCGGGCATGTTTTTTTTGCAAAGATAAAACATTCACAGAACTCATGTCTTTTTCATGATCAATGCAGCGATATGTTCAAGTGAGACGGTCTTATCAACCGCTCCAAGTTTTATTGCTTCGTGCGGCATGCCAAAGACAACACACGATTTTTCATCCTGAGCAATGGTATAAGCGCCGGCTTCTTTCATCTCCAACAATCCGCGTGCGCCATCATTCCCCATTCCCGTCATTATTATTCCTACCACATTGGCTCCCCCACAATAAGCCGCTGAGCGAAACAACACATCCACACTGGGTCGATGCCGGTTGACCAGTTGTCCATCCGTAACTTCCACGTAATAACGTGCCCCACTCCTCTTTAACAAAGTATGCTTGTTGCCAGGAGCAATCAAGGCTCTTCCGCGGATAACGGTATCGTTGTTCTGTGCTTCTTTCACAGAAATATCACAAATATCGTCAAGCCTTTTGGCAAACGAACGGGTAAATTCTTCCGGCATGTGCTGCACAATTACAATACCGGGACAGTCGTGAGGTAAACCTTGCAAAACATGCAGCAAAGCTTCGGTTCCCCCGGTAGAAGCACCAATAACAACTACCTTTTCGGTGGTTTTTAGCATACTTCCATGCCTGGTCTTACCAGGTATTACAACATCGGCCGAATAACGGGGTTCAACTTTGATAACCGGGGGTAATGTAAATTTCTTTTTCGGCCGGGTATGAGCTGCTGCAAAGATGGCATCGCATATCCGAATACGGGATTCCTCAAAAAACTCTTTGGTCCCCATTTTCGGTTTGGTGATGATCTCTACTGCACCATATTCAAGAGCTTTCATGGCAGTTTCAGTACCCTTTTCCGTCAGACTTGAAATAATAACAACCGGAAGAGGATGTTGCGACATAATCCGCTTTAAGAACGTGAGTCCGTCCATACGGGGCATCTCTACATCAAGGGTGATTACATCGGGGGCTTCCTTCAACATTTTCCGGGCTGCTATATAAGGATCGGAAGCTATTCCGATCAGCTCCAGGCGACCATCCGTTTTTATTACTTCGGACAAAGTCTGTCTTACGACGGCGGAGTCGTCAACAACAAGGACTTTCACTTTGGGCATGCAACAAATATTTAAATTGCAAGTTAAAAAACTTCAAGAATTCGGGAATTCAATAACAACAGGCTGAAGGGGACAACTTTCCGTATTTCAGAACATTAAATTCAGATGTTTGCACTTAAGGCATTGATTTATAAATATTTCGTCAACATACTACCAACATCACCTCCTTGACCTTCATACCAATTAACAAATTAACAAATTAACCTATTGACCTATTGACCTATTGACCTATTAACCTAATCATCAGATATTTTTCGAAAAACCGTTGGCCTTACGGAAGCAAGTGGCAATTGCATATCTATAAGCGACTCCGAATGCCCGATAAACAAATATCCACCGGTTTTCAAATGCCTCAATAATTTCCTTATAACCGATTCCTGGGTAGGGCGGTCAAAATAGATCAACACATTCCGGCAAAATATGACATCAAACCGTTCAGGAACTTTAAAGGTTTCATCCATAAAGTTGATACGGCTAAACTGTACTTTGCTTCGTATTTCAGGAACGACTTTGTATAAATTTTTGCTTTTGTCTTTGCTTCGCATAAAATAGCGGTGAAGAAAATATTTTGGCACCGGAGCCACCCTTTGTTCGGTGTAAACGGCATTGATTCCTTTTTGCAAAACAGCAGTGGATATATCACTTGCCCTTACATAAAAATCAAACCGGTATCCCCGTTTTATGAAATCGTCAATTACCATAGCAATGTTGTATGGCTCTTCGCCACTGGCACACCCCGCACTCCATACCCTGAATGGTTGACCTTTGTTTGCACGGACAAATTCCGGTAATACAACATCGGTCATAATCTGAAAATGTACCGGTTCACGAAAAAAATCCGTCTTGTTAGTACTCACAGCATCGATCATGTGAATCAGCTCGGTTGAGAACCCTTCCTTACTGAGAACATGACTCGTATAATCTTCGAAAGTTGTAAAATTTAATGCGGTAAGCCGTTTTTTCAGCCGGGCCTGAAGCATAACCTTTTTGGCCGGAGGCATTTTTATACCGGTTTCGCGGTTTATTATTACTGAAAGGGTATTAAAATCCTTGTCGGAAAGCTCCGCTTTGTAAATTTCGCTTATCAAATTTTTAAAGGTTTTTCAGAGAACAACATCACAAATAAATAAACTAAGTCTGGCGATCTATATTAATGGAAGGCAACAAGACCGCCAGACTGGCAAAATAGTCCTACAAATATAAGACTACAAAAAAGAATCAACGACTTATCTTATCAGAAGCGTTGAAAATCCTCATCGTTTTTATCTGTTTCGTCGATATTTAAATCTACCCCTTTTGATTGGTTTTTAGATTTATCCGATAAAGTCGAATGAGAAGAATTTCCGGTAGATTTTAAATCAGTTTTCTCTTTTTTCAAAATATTACTGTTCTTCTTTTTTCTGAAATTTCTATGATCGACCTTGAAATAAGAAACAATTTCTCTCATCTGCTCAGCTTGACCAGCCAATTCTTCTGAACTCGAGGCCATTTCTTCCGAAGCAGCAGCATTTTGCTGAACAACCTGATTTAGTTGCTGTATAGCAGTATTAATTTGGTCCGCACCTGAATTCTGTTCCATACTTGCGGCAGAAATTTCCTGAATTAGTTTTGACGTTTTTTCCATTTCCGGGACTATTGTCTCGAGCAATTTGCCGGCTTCAACCGCAACATTAACCCCTTCAGCAGATAATTCATTAATCTCTTCGGCTGCAACCTGGCTTCTTTCCGCAAGCTTCCTAACCTCTTCTGCCACAACAGCAAAACCTTCACCGTGTTCTCCGGCTCTTGCTGCCTCCACTGCAGCATTCAAAGCAAGAATGTTGGTTTGATAAGCAATATCTCCAATGATCGAAACTTTTGATGCAATTTCTTTCATTGATTTTGCTGTAATATTAGAGCTCTCACTACCTTTGATAATGCCCTCAGCCGCCTGTTTAGCAATTTTTTCTGTTTGCATTGCGCTATCAGTATTTTGCTGAATATTGGCAACCATCTGTTCCATAGAGGAAGATACCTCTTCAGCTGATGAGGCTTGTTCATTTGCTCCCTGAGACATTTGCTGCGAAGTAGAGCTCATTTCCTGACTGGCGCTTGTAATGTTGTCGGCCCCTGCCATGATATCTCCAATAATTTCCTGAAGTTTGTCAGACATACGTTGCATAGCTCTGGATAACTGACCAACTTCATCTTTTTGGGAAAGATATTGCTCCTCCACATCAACGGTGAGATCTCCATCTGCAATTTTCTCAGCGAATGCTACCCCTTTGTTAATACCTTTCGTTATTGATTTGGTAATGAAGTAACTCAACAAAGAAGCGATAATCAAACCAATTATAATTGCTGTTATAATTAAGATATTACTGGCCAGATAAATATCATCACCCGTCTTATTCTCATCGCTTGCCTTTTTTCTGTTAATTCTTGTAAGTTCATCAATATCGGACATAACTCCTTTGTGAAACTCCGCTGATTCAACAGTAACAGCTTCATTCAGTTCGAGAAGGATTTTTTCAGCCTGGTTCGCTTTCTGGGCAATCAAATCCAAATAATTAACGATTTTCTCAGCAGCAGGTTTTGTTACTTCCTGAAAGTAAATATTTGCTTCCTGAATATTTCCCTGATTGATTAAATTTTTTATCTGTTGAACCGACAAATGAAATTCCTGGTGGGGTTCACGCAAATCATTAATATAAGAGATGATTTCAGCATTCTCGGTATTAAAATTAACCGACCAGTTGTGCAACGCACATTCTTCGATACCTCCACCTTCAAGAACAGTTCCGTTATGAATAGCATCCAGAACTTCTTTTTGAAGAATATAGTGTTCAGTAACAAATTTTTCAATTTGCTTAATCAATTCCTGAGGATCAAGAAGACCCATTTCGACAAACCGGGTAGCAAGCCTCTCAACATTTTGTTTATTGTGGGTTTGCCAGGCACCTAAATCTTTAATAAATTTAACATAAATACTTTCTTCATCTTCGGTCATTTCTAATTTTTCGTATCGGCTCAGAGCATCCAGATAAGTTTCCCTCGCCTTGGAAATATTTATCATTATTTGTTCCCTTTCTTCCCGACTGACATCGGCGTCCAAGATTTGATAATAACCCTTTTGCACTCTTTCTAAATTAGCCTCAACAGTCCCAAGATGCTCAATACCAGGCAATCTTACGTCTGATACAGAATTTAGTAAATTGCCAATACGGTTCAGGCTTATCATTCCGGTAATACCAATTGCCAATGCAATTATGGTAATTAAAGAAAAACCGGTAACAATTTTGCTTCCAATTTTAAAATCGCTGAATTTCATTCCAATTGTTTTATTTTGTTAAACAAAAATTTGACTATAATAACAAATTAAAAATTAACTATTGTTATTTTCATTTTCTACCGACTCACGAACCTTTTTTATATCCTTTATGCTGAAAACGTCGTTTGACTTCAAGATTAAATTCATATCAAGGATCATGTAAAACTTCTCTTCAACCCTGGTCATTCCGGAGATAAAATCAGTCTTGAATTTTTTTCCAATACTCGGGGGAGGTAAAATCTGTTCTTCCTTGATTTTCAGAACGGACTGAACAGAATCCACTAAAATCCCCAGCATTATGGCTTCATTGTCCAATTCAGTTTCTATTACCAGTATGCAAGAGGTTTTTGTGCTTTGAAAAGGAGGTAATCCAAACTTGATGTTTAAATCCAGGACTGGCAGAACATGTCCCCTTAAATTAATAACCCCTCTCATGTAATCCGGTGTCCTTGGTACCTCTGTAATATCAACCAGTTCAAGTATTTTTCTGACCTGACTGACATGTAAGGCAAAAATTTCATCTGCCAAACAAAACGACAGATAGGCATCTGTAATTCGTTTTTTAACTTTATCCATAATAATCTATTTTTTAATTAACAAGTATTTTACTATCAAAGGCATAAACAAGAGCATTGGTATCTAATAACAGAGCGATAGAACCATCACCCATTATAGTAGCTGCTGAGAAATATTTATTTTCATCATAAAGTTTTCCGAGAGGTTTAAGCACACTTTGAATCTTTCCTATTACTTTGTCAACTGCGAGTGCAAAAAAATCGCCATGATGGTTAATAACTATCATCTGCATTATTTCAGGAGGCGGAGCATCAACATTTAACTCCTTTCGTAAATTCAAAAAAGGTATTTTAGTACCCTTAAATTCAACTATTTCCTGAATACTTTGATCCAAACTAAGAGATTCTTTAAAAAAGATATGCTCAACTACTGATAAAGGAATAATATACTGAGAATCAAACACTCTAATCAACAAACCATCTATTATAGACAGCACCAATGGTAAAGTTATTGTTATGGTCGTCCCTACATTTTTTTCCGAATCAATTTTGACTGTACCCTTGACTGCATTAATATTCTGCCTGACCACATCCATTCCCACTCCTCTTCCTGACACCTGTGTAATATTTTCTGAGGTTGAAAATCCGGAAGTAAATATTAAGTTCATAATTTCCTGATCCGACAAATCGGAATTGGCGTCTATCAGATTTCTTTCAATTGCTTTTTCTTTTACCTTATACAGATCAATTCCCTGACCGTCGTCCTCAATTTTTATTATGACATTGGCACCGGAGTAAAATGCTTTTAATTGAATATGTCCTGTCTCCGGTTTCCCTTTGGCGTTGCGAACCTGAGGGCTCTCAATGCCGTGATCTATGCAATTTCTGATAATGTGCAGCAAAGGATCAGACAAATTATCAATCATTGATTTGTCAATTTCAGTATCACCCCCCTCAATCTGGAGCTTCACTTTTTTCCCTAGTTTTGAACTCAAATCTCTCACTAATCTCTGAAATCTTACAACCAGTGAATTAATCGGGATAAGGCTCATATTTAAAATACCATCACGAAGTTGTGACGTAAGTTTTTGAAGGGAATCTGTAGCAGACTGAAGTCCGGGAACCTGATTGGCTGCTGAAATCAGATTCAACTGCTCCTGAACAATAACCAGTTCACTAACCAAACTCGTTAAAACATCAATTTTTTCTGTAGAGACCCTGACTGAATTATTCGAATTATGGTTATTAAAACTGTCAATCTCATACTTTTTATTGCCTTTGTTTCCCTTGGTTTTACTTTTAAATTCGGTTTTGTTTACCGATTGGCTTTTGTGAACCAATTTCTTAACAGAAGGAAGATTTATTGGATTATTCCGTGAGGCTATTTCATTTAGTGTTTTTACGAATTGCTCTGATGTAAATAAATTTGTATTGCTTACTTTATGTATTTCTAAAGTAGATTCACTTTCAACAAAAATGAAAACATCAGATATTTCTGACACTTCTTTGTTCGTTGCTAAAAAAATATCCCAATATATATAGCTCTGTTTTGGGTTAATTTCATTGAAGTCCGGAACTTCACCTAGACCCGGGATAACAAACCCCTCACCCAGTTCCAAAAGGTCATCTATCAAATACAAGAGATTTGTTCCGTTTTTTAATATATTTTTCCCCGGATAAAAATGTATATAGTAAGTTGCAGTTGCCTCTTTTAAATTGTCTTCAGATGAATCGTGTACAGAATTTTCTTTTTGCTGCAATTTTCTTTCTTCCTTTTTCAAATCCACAATCTCCCTGAAAGAGGCTACAATTTCATTGCATTGTTCGCTTACTGTTTGCAAAATATCCTCATCCGTAACTAATAATTTCTTAAATATGTCTACCGCATTAAATGTCAAAGAAATGATTCTTTGTGAAAGCACTATTTCTCCGGATCGAACCAGATCATAAACTGTTTCGATGTGATGCGTAAACTCACTTAATTTATTGAACCCGAACATGGAACCACCCCCTTTTAAAGTGTGCAATCCACGGAAAATGCTTTCAATATGATTATTATTGTCAGGCGTCAGCTCCAGCTCCAACAATATCTGCTCTATCTCGGTGATATTGTCGAGGGCCTCGTTAACAAACTTTGTTTTAAATTCACTTGGTAGATCCATAAATGAAAAATCGTATAGTATTACTTCTTCAGAGTTACTACTGAGACTAAATTTTATGCTTCCTATTTCGTGCGTGTCTATAAACCCGCAAAAATTTTTACAATATGTGTGTCTGTTCAGGAAGTGTCATTTACAAGGCTTGCGAAGTCAGAAAATACGGAGTTTACTCTTCGTAAGTGAGTAATTTTCGGACAAGCGTAACACAGTAAATGGCACTTTATGGACAGATACTATTTCGTATAAAATCTGATTGTTAAGGTTCAGGATTTTCGGAACAGGCAGAATGAAACTCACATGACAGATTATACACATCATCTATCGACACAATCCTTTCATGCTCACTTCATTATTAGACCTGCTCATTCTATGTTTCTCCAGGATAATATTCTAAAACTTTTTTTCTCAACTGCCATATATCCACGGGTTTAACATAATACTCCTCAATGCTCATCTTTTTGATTTTTTGTCGAATTTTGGGAGAATCGGCAGAGGAGAT
Organism: Anaerophaga thermohalophila str. Valhall; assembly: GCF_000250735.1. Taxonomy (GTDB): domain Bacteria; phylum Bacteroidota; class Bacteroidia; order Bacteroidales; family Marinilabiliaceae; genus Anaerophaga; species Anaerophaga thermohalophila_A. The sequence goes on along the minus strand of NZ_AHZV01000102.1, from coordinate 23,717 downwards.
TACGATTACCGGAATTGTTGAAAACTTTTTATGGGACTTCAGAGAATCAAAAAATTCAAACCCCGAAACAGTCGGCATAATCAAATCAAGTAATATCAAACAAGGTGTTTGTTCCCGGATAAACCTCCAGGCTTCTGAAGCGGATGAAACTGAATGTGCTTTAAGCCCGCTTTTTCTTAAGAGCTCTTCAAAAAGAAACCGATTTGTTCTGGAGTCATCAACAATTAAAATATATGGTTTCATTCGTATAAAATTTGTTTTTTAAGGTCAAATGGAACTCTTTCCAGCCTGCCCCGATTTATCGGGGAGTAATCGGGACTCGTTTCATATAAATCAGTAAGTGAAAATTTGATCACAGCTTTAATACGATACTTTACTACCCAAGGATTACAGAATTCCAGTGACATCAATCATCGCAGAGCGGTGAGATAAATCACCAGCCTGGAATACTGAGAATATTTTCTCAGCATTCTGTTGCAATAGCTTATTACAGAAATCTGCCTGCAAAGTATTTTAATGCTGAGATTACAGATTAGAAAAAGCATGAAGGCCCGTGTTCCATTTGAAACAGGCATGGAGTTATGATTTATCAAACAAAAGGAGAGTTGTACTGTTTTTTTTGGAAAGGTCCAATATCAATAGATCGTTAGATTTTTAGATACAAGATGTAAGATAATCCGTAAAATATTGATAAACTGCATCTTAATAAACCTATATTAAGAAGCATAAACAATTGGTTTGCAGTGTATTGTAAAAGTTTAACGGAGTATTGTAAGAGAGAACCAAAAAAATTTAACAATCCGGATTGTTCCCCAATTGTCTTCATCTATGAGCCGTAAATCCTTATTTATTATAAGACTTTTTAAGAGCTTCACGGCTTTCAACTATTTTTTTCAATATATTAAAAGCTTCAGCGTGCTTTTTACTATTTACGCGTCTTAAAATTTTATCTGCATTTGCATGAGATACACCTAAAATTTCAGCAACCTGTTTAATATCTCCTAACTTTTTATTCCTAAAAATTTCGTTTTTAGTCATTTTCTGAGTTAGTTTTGTCTTAAACACCGGACAAATATAATGACTTTTTTCAATAGGACAAATAACATTATTTAGACACTTTTCATTATGCATTCAAATATTATTTCCAGACTGGAAGAATACATGACTGATAAGAAGTTAAATAACAATCAGTTGACGAAAATTGCAGGATTGTCTGTCGGTCTTGTTGCCAAAGCAAGAAAAACAAGAAGAGGACTTCATTCTGAAAGTATTGAAAAAATATTGAACGCTTTTCCTGACATCAACCCATCGTATCTTTTGACAGGAAAAGGTGAAAAATACAGGAAAAAAAATCCGGTCATCCATGACTCGTCGCAAAATATTAATGAAACTATTAAAATCTTATTGACAATCATTAAAGAAAAAGACGCCAGAATAGAAGAATTAAATCAAAAAATTGGTTCTTTAAAACAACAGATCGGCAAACAAGTTGAGGCCTCTAAGCAACAGGAGAAACAAGATAATTCTAAAAAGTACAAATAGTGAAGGGCAATAATCTTCCTAAAAAACATCTTCCCATTTTGCAATAAAATCTTTCATATTAATCAATGCTCTACTTTTTGCAAAAAAAATTCCAAAAATAAAATCTGAATTGAAACAATAAAATGAAAACTTTCATATATATTCGTCGTATATAATGAATATTTTCACAATAATTTTCGTTTATCGAGTTTGAAATTTCTGGTAATTCTATAGAAAAAATGAAAATGTGACAGAATGATTACGTTTAAAAAAGCGTATCCATCTTTTTAAACGATGTACTATGAAAATAAATAATTACCGAACTATGAAACTATATAAGAATTTGAGAACAGGAATTACAAAAAGCAATATTCAAAATTACGAATTCTGTTTTTTCAGTCTGTCCAAAACTCTTCAAGTAAAATTTTTTACATAGCTACAAAAAAAATTGTAGCATTCCAATTATCAAATTAATCCGGATTATTGACTTCGTCAAGCTTCGTTTCATAAAGAGTCACTGTTTCTTACAGCGATAAAGATTCATCACCTAAATACACAAATGGATACAATTGCAAAAACCAATTATGACATACCTTTAAGACATTTTTTTAAGGAGCTTACAGAGAATGAATTTAAACACCTGGAGAACAATTGCTTATATGCCAACTATAAACCCAAAAATATAATTTTCAAGCAAAATACTCCAGCCACTCATGTCTACTTCATAAAAAGTGGCTTTGTGCAATCTTTTTATGAAAAGGAAAAAACCATTTTGAAGATTTCCGGTCCAGGGGAAATACAAGGAATTACATCTTTTTTCGACGTGCCATACTATAAATATGATTTATCGGCAATAACAGAAGTCAATGTAGTTATTATTGAAATTAAAGCTTTTTTGGCTGCAATAAGCAATAATACTTGTTTGGCCACTAAAATATACAAAGCTATGGCCAAAGAGTCAGATTTTTTTCAGAAAAGATTATTAAAACTCACGAAATCACAACTACCTGGAAAAGTTGCGGAAACATTACTTTATTTTTACAATCTTCAAGGATGTGTCAACCCATTCAAGTTGCTCTTAAGTCGTGCCGACTTAGCTCGATTTGCGGGAACTTCAAAAGAAAGTTTCATCAGAACATTGAGTGAACTAAAAAACGACAGAATAATATCTATAGATAACAGAACTGTTAAAATAGAAAGTATGGATATTATTGAAGCATTAGCAAGATTGGGATGATTACCCTCTTAATCAATTGGAACTATCTCTTTAACACGATCAACTATTCCATGAATATCAATAGGTTTAGAAAAGAAATCTACAGCACCGCTTTTCAGCAGCATATTAATGGTATCCTGCTCATTCAGTGCTGATACAATAATTACCGGTATATTTCCATACTTTTCATTAGATTGCAATTTGCTTAACATATGGAATCCGGAAATTTTGGGCATCAGCAAATCCAGGAGAATAAGTTTTGGTAGCTCCTGATGAATTAATTTCCACCCTTCATTTGCCGACCTTGCACTCTTAGTTTTATACCCTGCTTTTTCTAAAAGCGCCTCCAGAAGGATATTATTGGTTTCAGAATCATCAATTATCAGAATATAATCTTCTTGTTCTGTCTTCATTTTAATTCAATTGGATTTATCGGTATTAAGGAATCTACCATTTCTTCGTGAAAAGAAACATAATATTATGTTTCTCAAAATATTTTGTACAAAAATAGAAAGAATTACGTAAAAAAGCAGTCCGATTATCGGTGATTTACATCACCGGTCTGCCTGCTTCACACCAATATACCGGGATATTTTATCAACCAACACCCGGCGGTCAACAGGCTTGGGCACAAAATCATCACAGTTTGTTTCGGACAATTTAGTACGGTCAAAATTAATGTCGGAAGCAACCTGTGCCAGGATAGGAATATCGGGATATATGCTTTTAATTTGTTTTGCAGTTGTAAAGCCATCCATATCCGGCATTTTCAGATTCATCAATACAAGATCGATTTTACTTTTGTTGCGGCATGTTTCAATGGCTTGATTTCCAGTGGATGCTCTTAGAACATTGATCATTTCTTCACCAAACCCTTTTATGAGGATTTCGCGAAGTAGCATAAAATTTACCTCATCACTCTCAGCAATGAGGACGCAAAATTTGTTTCTGAACTTTTCCCCCACCAGCGCAGTGTTTTCCCTGGTTACCAGTGAATCAATATCGCTGCTGTCGGGCCAGAGGTCAAAATAGAATACAGAACCTTTGCCGGGTTCAGAATCAACGTGAATCCGGCTTCCCATCTTCTCTATGATGCGAGAGGCTATTGTCAGTCCAAGTCCGTTTCCGCCAAAAGATCTGGTGGCCCCCATGTCGAGCTGATAAAACGGTTGAAAAATAAGATTGTACATATCCGGCTGTATTCCGATGCCGGTATCTTCAACAAAAAAGCGAACAGCACCTCCAATTTGGTGACAGCCGAATTTAACATGTCCCTCTTTGGTGAATTTTACAGCATTGGAAAGGAGCTTTTCGAGTACCTGCCTCAGGCGCGACGAATCGACCGATATGGTGGCCTGTTGAAGAGACTCATCAACAACGGGTAACTCAAGCTTTACCGGCGGAACCGTTTGGTTTTTGAATGTTTCATGAAGTCCAAGCAGAAACCCTTTCAGCCTGACAGGACTGCTTCTAAGTGTCAGGTTACCTGCTTCCAGTTTACTGATATCAACAATATCGTCGACCACACCAAGCAACCGGTGGGTAGATTCAATGACTATGGACAGGTAATATTCCTTTTTTTCGTCGCTTGTCCCCGGCATTTTTGCCAATTCTGAAAAGCCAAGAATAGCATTCATCGGGGTTCTTATTTCGTGCGACATGTTTTGCAAAAAAGCAGCTTTCAGAATTTCACTCTCACGGGCCTTTTCACGGGCATCAATTATTTCCTGCTCAAATTTTTTCTTTTCAGTTATGTCCTGTTTTATCCCGACATAGTGGGTAATTTCTCCCCGGGGATTAACGATGGGTGCAATTATGGCCCATTCGAAATAAAACTCGCCGTCTTTTCTCTTATTGATGAATTCACCCCGCCAAATATTTCCCGATTCTATCGTGCTCCATAACTCTTCATAATCTCCTTCGGGAACAAGACCCGATTTTAAAATACTGGGGTTCTTCCCGATTATTTCATCCCTGCTAAAACCGGTAAGCTCACTAAAAGCGGGATTAACATATTCGACAGTTCCTCTGGTATCTGTAATTACAATGGAGACCGGGCTTTGTTCTACTGCCCTCAAAAGTTTCCGGATATTTTCTTCGGTCTTGCTGTAAGACAATACATTTTCATTAACGCCAACAAAAGGTTGGTTAAAAGCAGATGAAGCGGCCTCTGTAAACCAGCAAACCACGAAGTCGTTTTCAACTCTCCGGGCAGTGATCAGCATCTTTGTGCCGATTTCATTGAAATAATATTCTTCCTTTACTTCGGTTTCGGAATGCCACAAACCGGATAAAAACGAAAACCAGTTAAACGGCACTTCATCTTCTTCTTTTACAACGTGCGGTGGTTTTCCGAACATTTTTCTGTAGGCAGCATTGCACTCTTCACATTCGAAAACCAAAGGCCGGCTTTCGGTGTTTAACCTGGCTCTGAACAGAATACAAGGCTGCGGATTTTTTTCAAAAATGACTTTGTAAAGTGACATCCCTTCCTTTCCCTTCTTGTTGATATCTGTGAATAATAACGGCAAAAACAGTGTGAAATTATACGGGTGTGTACTAAATTAGTTACGATTTGAAATGAATTCATTGATAACAATTATTAACAATATTATTAGCAATATTAGATAAACATCACGTATTAAGGGGGTACTCTTCGGTTAGATGGAAGTAACCGGCAGGCAGAAGTGGAGAGCAGGGAGCAAAGGGCAAGGAGCAAAGGGCAGGGAGCATGGGGCAGAGAGCATGGGGCAGGGAGCATGGGGCAGAGAGCATGGTTTCTGATAATTCTCTCATTCCCTCATCAGCTCATCAGCTCATCAGCTCATCAGCTCATTCTCTCATCAGCTCATTCTCTCATCAGCTCATTCTCTCATCAGCTCATTCTCTCATCAGCTCATCAAAGCATGGGGCCTGGGGAAAGTGGCTGAACACTTCCGGTGGTCGCTGAATCTGGAAGTGGTGGAAGGGTGATAAGGTGGAATTTGTTATGGTTGTTCCTTATTTATCTCAAAATCATCAGCATCCATCCAGGCAGGAAATTTTTCTCTGAATTTCCGCAGCTTTGCCAAATCAATATCCGCATAAATAACAGATTCATTTTCTTTTGAAGGATAGCTCACGATCTCACCTTTGGGAGAAAAAACCACCGAACCGCCTGAATAGGAAACCCGGGGGTCTTCACCACTGCGGTTGACCCCTGCAACATAACACTGGTTCTCAATGGCGCGTGCCTTCAGTAGCGCTGCCCATGCATCCTGACGGACAGCCGGCCAATTGGCCACGTAGACCAGCAAATCGTAATCGTTGCGGTTTCGGCTCCAGACAGGAAAGCGCAAATCGTAACAAACCTGGGGAAGAATTCGCCAGTCGGCATAGTTAAATATTTTCCGCTCATTCCCGGGTAAATAATGGTATTGTTCCTCTCCCATCCTGAAGAGATGGCGCTTGTCGTAAAAGTCGATGCCGCCATCGGGGGTGGCAAAATAGAACCGATTAAAAAACCCGTTCCCGGCGCTGGTTACAGAACTGCCGCCGAGGGCCATTCCATATTTTACCGACATATTTTTTAACCACCCCGGAACTTTTTTCAGTTCCTGCTCCTCCACTTTTTCAGGATGCATGGTAAAACCCGTCGAAAACATTTCGGGCAGGAAAATCATTTTGCAATCCGGGGAAACATCATCAAACAAAAAATGAAAGTGATCAAGATTGTGCCGGATGTTTTCCCAGTATAAAGCAGTTTCTATAAGCGCAATTCTCATTGATACAATCCCTCCAGCCATTTTTCAATTATATCACGAATATCACCATTCTCTTTTCCATGATGATTAACCATCACCGCGAAAACCAGCGGACTTTTGTTATCCTTAAAAATATAACCCGCATATCCCAACACATCTTTCATAGAACCGCTTTTGCCGTAAACAACTCCCGCCAAAGGAGGTTTGCGCCACATATACTTCAATGTTCCGGAGCGACCACTAACGGAGAGTGAATTTTTATAGGTCTCAAAAAGCGTTTCTTCTTCATAAATATTTGTCAGCATCTCAACCAGGAAAGCCGGCGACAAAGTGCTTAACGGTGCAAGTCCGCTACCGTCATTGATGCCAATGTAGTAGTCCCCGGCTTTATCTTTCCAATAATCCCTGATTACGCGAATACCTCTGTCCCATTCGGATTCCCTGTTATTGTTTTCAGATTTTCCCAATGCAACCAACAAATGATCGGCTGCCAGGTTAAGACTGTGCCGATTGATTTCCCTGATTATTTCTGACAAGGGAGGAGACTCAATTTGACCGATTAGATGCGCGCTATCCCTCCACTCATTATTCCCGGATTTAACAAAGCCAATTCCATTATTTCCCTGCAGGAGACCGGCTACCTCCGAAGCAAATGTTAGTCCGGGTTCGGGCAAAGCACCTTTGATCTCAAACCAGTCACGTCCGGCAGGAATTGAACCACGTATCTCCCACTCATCGAGTCCCGGAAGGCCGTAAATATAGGCGCTGTCGCGGTTGTGCGAGGCCGATAATACCCTGCAGCTGAATGTCAGATCAGAAGTATAAGGTACGACAGAAACTACATGGCATGTTTCGCCAACTTTTTTGGGTGATTGGAGTACCAAAGTAAAAGAATTGTCACGCCACGACAAAGCAGCAGGCGGAGCACCATAATAATTTCCCATGTCTTCCCAAAGCCGTTGTGAGGGAAATCGAGAACCTTTTAAATAGCTTTCGTCTACAACTATTCTGCCATTAATCCGTTCTATCCCCTTCTTTTTCAGAAATTCACCAACACTTGAAAGAACAGAACCGGGAGACTGACCAGGAAAATAATGTGACCCGAGTGTAGGATCACCGCCTCCTTCTATAATCAAATCGCCATTTAATGTGCCATTGATAATTTCTCCCGTAATCCGGAAGTGAGTTATGAACTTATAGTTTTTGCCCAGAACATCGAGGGCAGTGGCAGTGGTTACCAGTTTCATCAGGCTGGCAGTTATAAGATTCTTGTTCGGATTATGTTCGAAGACAACTCTGCCGGTATTTAAATCTTTAACAAGGGCCGAAACTGAGGCATGCCCCGGGACATCCTTCAATGCCTGCGACCGGGATGTCAAACTGAAAAGGGGAAGTATCAATAAACCAAAAAGTAATCCCCTCCGTCTATTCTTCAATTCCGTATTGTTCATCAAGCTTTTTCTTTTCCTGTATGCGAACTGCCAGGTGGGTGTAATACTGAGTAGAAATATCTTTCTCCATTTGCGAAACCGACAACGCTCCCAGTTCCTTATAAGCTTCTATCGAACGATAAGCCCAGGCAGCAGCTTCACGAAACTCACCAAGCACTTCCATCCCGAGGGCCAGGTTAAAAGCCGCTCTGGCTCTTTGTTTGTCCGACCCGTTCTCGTAAACATGATACCAGATTCTGTTGGCCTCTTCCCAGTTTCCCCCGGCAATCAACTCCGATGCCCTGAAAAACAAAGGATGTCCATGGGTATAGTAGCGTCTGACTTCACTATTCCAGCCCGGGGCAACGTAGTCGGCATATTTTTCACCTGCATGCTGAGCTGCCATCTCCAGTGCTTTTCTGATGGATGGAAGCTCCTCTGCGGCCTCCATCAAAGAAAGGCCTGCTCCTTCCCAGAAAATAGTATCCCGCTGAAAATGGACATCCATGATTTCTCCATTTAATCCATTATGTATTCTCCAATAAGAATTGCTGCGTGCATCCAGAGTAGAATAATAAAAATCGGGTGTATCGGTAATACGAAGCGTTGTTCCGTAATCGTAATAATCAAGGGATATCACGGCCTGTGCATTATAATGTCGCAGCAGGGAGTCAATTTCGAAGGCTGACAAGGGAGACAAAGGATTTTCCAATGCCGGATTCTTAAAGGAACCTTTAGCAACATGTACCGAATCAAAAAATTGTTTGCTTTCCAAAGTCGCGGAAAAGGACTCAATGACTCTTTTCCCGAAATCTTCAACCCGGATTGTGTCAACCGAATATTTACGATCGGGCAGAATAATCTTATTAACCGCACTGTCTGATCCGTTAAACGGTCTTGCATTGTCAACAACCACAACGGAAGCGATCTCAACAGGTATTTCTATTTCAGCAGGCTTTAGCACATCCAGTTCAATGGTTGAATAAGATGCACAGCCACTAAGAAATACAATTAGGACACCAAATATCCATTTCCTGACTCGGTACATGAAAAAAAGATTTTGAGCCCGGTCTAAAAAGCATCTTTATTGCCAAACTCTGTGTTGTTTTAAATTTTTTGCATCCTCATTAACAATGAGTTAACTCCGGTACAAAAATTTAAAACGCCTTGATTTTGACAAAAATATGCTTTTTATATTGCACTCATTGAAAAAATCAGTTATGACAAATAATTATCATACGCTTCTTCGATTCCCTCCTTAAGCGGAACAGAAGCATTAAACCCGAGCCTGTTAAGCCGGCTTACATCCAGTAATTTTCTGGAAGTGCCATCCGGTTTGGAATCATCCCAGCTAATTTCTCCCTCGTAGCCGGTAACATTTTTCACCAATTCGGCCAGCTCGGCAATCGAAAGGTCTTCTCCTACCCCTATGTTAATATGTGTGTTTCGCACTTCCTTTAGTCCGCGTTCGTTCACAATATCCTGAAAGCTGACTTCATTCATCAGATAAACACAAGCCCTTGCCAGATCGTCTGAATGCAAAAACTCACGGCGCGGACGACCAGTTCCCCATAGTTTGAGTTCAACTTCACCATTGGTTTTTATAATGATACCAAAATCGCCCAGTTTTCGGATCAACATCTCATCACTTTGTTCTGCATCTACCCCTTCTACGGGTCTTTTGCGAAAATCGTTTCGTATGCCCTCCAAATCATTCTTTTTCAACATCTGAGCCAGATGCATTTTGCGGATCAAGGCCGGCAAAACATGCGAACCCATGAGATTATAGTTATCATTAGGCCCGTAAAGATTTGTAGGCATTACGGAAATAAAATCAGTCCCGTATTGAAGGTTATAGGATTCGCACATTTTCATTCCCGCGATTTTAGCAATGGCGTAGGGTTCGTTGGTATATTCCAGCGGTCCGTTCAAAAGATGTTCTTCCTTCATGGGCTGAGGGCAATCCCTTGGGTAAATACAGGAACTTCCTAAAAACATAAGTTTCTTCACACCCGACTCCCTGGAAAAGTGAATAATATTGTTCTGTATCTGAATGTTTTGATAGATAAATTCGGCCCTGAAGGTATTATTTGCCAGAATGCCACCCACACGTGCAGCAGCAAGAAACACATATTCCGGGTTTTCCTGCATGAAAAATTCTTCAACTGCCTTCTGATTCAGCAAATCGAGTTGCTCCCGGGTTCGCAGAATCAGGTTATTAAAACCCTGTTTTTGCAATTCGCGTGTTATGGCCGAGCCCACCAACCCTCTGTGTCCTGCTACATATATTTTACTGTTTTTCTCCATCACTCGTAATAATTTAATGTATGGTAGCCACCATCATTCAGGAATTTGTCACGCTTCATCAATTTCAGGTCCGACTGCATCATATCTTTCACCAAACCGTTTAAGTCATATTGAGGCTCCCATCCAAGATTCTTTTTAGCTTTTGAAGGGTCTCCAATCAGTAAATCGACCTCCGTGGGCCGGAAATATCGTGGATCTACTTCTACAACGCAACTTCCTTTTTCAATCTGATATTCAGGATTATTACATTTTGTCACATAACCTTTTTCTTCAACACCATCACCCTTAAACTCAATTTCAATACCGGCTTCAGAAAATGCGCGGATAACAAAATCCCGAACCGATGTTGTTACACCTGTAGCCACCACATAGTCATCGGGTTTCTCCTGCTGCAGCATCAAATACATAGCCTTCACATAATCTTTGGCATGCCCCCAGTCACGCTTTGCTGACAAATTACCGAGATAAACCTTTCTTTGGAGTCCCAGCGCGATACGAGCAACGGCACGGGTAATTTTCCTGGTTACAAATGTTTCACCCCGGATAGGTGACTCATGATTAAATAATATGCCGTTACAGGCAAACATATCGTAGGCTTCACGATAGTTGACAGTGATCCAGTAACCGTAAAGTTTGGCGACAGCATAAGGAGAACGCGGATAGAACGGTGTTTTCTCGGTTTGCGGAACTTCCTGCACCAAACCGTAAAGTTCACTTGTTGAGGCCTGATAAAACCTGGTCTTTTTGGTCATCCCCAACAGCCTGATCGCCTCAAGGATACGGAGTGTACCTACACCATCGGCATTGGCTGTGTATTCAGGTGTATCAAAACTCACCTGAACATGTGACATTGCTGCAAGGTTGTATATTTCGTCGGGCTGAACCTCCTGAATGATACGAATAAGGTTGGTGGAGTCGGTCAGGTCGCCGTAATGCAGGAAAAAATTGCGATGTTCCACATGCGGATCCTGATAAAGATGATCGATGCGTTCGGTATTAAAAAGAGAACTGCGTCGTTTAATTCCGTGAACAATATAGCCTTTCTTCAACAAAAATTCTGAAAGATAGGCGCCATCCTGTCCGGTTATACCGGTGATGAGAGCTACTTTTGCCATTGTATAATATCAATTAACTGTTATTCATAAAATTAGTCAATAGTTGTTAGTCAGTAGTGATGTTTACAGCTGCTGTCATACTCAAAAAAATCACACACATGTTGTGCAAATTTTTACGAGTTTATTGACGAGCACCAATAATCGCAAATTTACAATAAATGGGCATGAACTCAAGCCTTTGAAAGCATTTTCTTCTTAAAACAATCTTACACGGATACAACCGATGCGGTTAAATTTTATCATCTGACAAATTCTCCCAGTACCAATGAATGGCTTCTTTAAGTCCGCGAGCCACATCATACTCAGGATTATATCCCAACAATTGTTTTGCTCTGTCGATAGATGCCAACGAATGCGGGACATCCCCTTTTCGCTCAGGTCCGTATTCTACTTTAACATTGGCTATTTCGACATCATATACCGAAAGGAGCTCTTTCAGGTATTCTACCAACTGATTTAAAGAAGTTCGCTCACCATAAGCAACATTATAAACCGTATTGATGGCTTCTGGTGAATCAATGGTTGCCGCCAGTTCATTGGCCTGAACCACATTCGCCACGTATGTAAAATCACGCGAAAAAGTTCCGTCCCCGTTAACCACCGGTGACTGTTTGTTGATTAGTGCGCTCACAAATTTTGGGATAACGGCTGCATAGGCTCCGTCGGGATCCTGTCTGGGACCGAAAACATTAAAATAGCGCAGGCCGACAAGTTCCATGTCATACAATTTTGCAAACACGTCGGCATAAAGCTCATCCACATATTTTGTTATAGCATAGGGAGAAAGCGGTTTACCGATTTTGTCCTCTATCTTGGGCATTTCTTCGCTATCGCCATAAGTTGAGGAGCTGGCAGCATAAACCACACGTTTAACGCTGGCATCGCGGGCAGCCACCAGTATGTTCAGAAACCCGCCAATATTTACATCGTTTGTGGTTATCGGATCATTTATGGAGCGAGGTACCGACCCTAGCGCTGCCTGATGAAGTACTATGTCTGTATCTTTAACTGCACGCCGGCAGATTTCCAGATTGCGTATATCTCCTTCCATCAATTCAAAGGCTGAATTTTTAAGAAAAGAAGTGATATTTCCCCGTTTTCCTGTCGAAAAGTTATCCAGACATCGAACCTGATTATCCTGTTTTAGAAGCTTCTCAATCAAATTTGATCCGATAAAACCGGCCCCTCCGGTAACCAGAACTTTTTTCCCTGTGATTATGCTCATATATGGATTGTTAGATTGTTAGATTATTAGAATTGTTAGGGGTGTTAGCGTTGCTAAGGTTGTTAGGGTTGTTAGGGTTGTTAGGGTTGTTAAGGTTGTTAAGGTTGTTAGGGTTGTTAGGGTTGTTAGGGTTGTTGGGGTTGTTGGGGTTGTTGGGTACTGCGGGCTGGCCGTTCTTCCATTCGGGGGTCAGGGAGTACGGGCACGGGGTGCTGGTTGCTGGTTAATTGGTAATTGAAAAATCTGTGTTCGCCCGGCTCTGCCGCTTTGCTGGCAAGGAATCTGTGTTATCTATGATGTAACTTAATTTTTTATGTTCTTATATGTCTTATATGGTTTAACCTCAACCTCAACCTCAACCTCAACCTCAACCTCTGCCTTAGCCTCTGCCTTAACCTCTGCCTTAACCTCAGCCTCAACCTTAACCTTAATATAGGTGCAGGGTATTAGGGTGGTTAATGGTTATTGGAAAAACAGTCACTCACTATTAGTAAACCGTGCAAGTAATTTACTAACTCCGGCAAATTTGCAAAAAAAGCGGCAGGCGCCGCTTTTTTTTGATTAAGATGTAATAAAATCGGATGTATTTATCCGTTTATTTTGCAAAACTAATTGCACGGGTCTCTCTGATGACTGTTATTTTTACCTGTCCCGGGTAAGTCATTTCAGTTTGTATTTTTCGTGCAATCTCGGCAGAAAGCTGGTCTGCTTCATGATCACTCACTTTTTCACTTCCCACAATTACTCTTAGTTCACGTCCTGCCTGGATAGCATAAGTTTTTAGCACACCCGGATATGACAAAGCCAGGGTTTCCAGGTCTTTAAGTCGCTTAATATAAGCTTCCACAACCTCTCGACGGGCACCCGGCCTTGCACCCGAGATGGCATCGCAGACCTGAACAATAGGTGAAATCATACTTGTCATTTCCACCTCATCATGGTGGGCACCAATAGCGTTGCAGATATCCGGTTTCTCTTTAAACTTTTCGGCCAGTTTCATTCCAAGAATAGCGTGCGGAAGATCAGGGTCTTCATCACTCACTTTTCCAATATCGTGGAGAAGTCCGGCGCGTTTTGCCTTTTTAGTATTCAAGCCCAGTTCAGAAGCCATAATGGCGCACAGGTTGGCAGTCTCCCTGCTGTGCTGTAAAAGGTTCTGACCGTAAGAGGAACGATACTTCATTTTACCTATTAATTTAATAAGCTCGGGGTGAAGTCCGTGAACCCCCAGGTCAATGGCTGTGCGTTTCCCATTCTCAATCATCTCCTCTTCCACCTGTTTACGCACTTTATTGACAACCTCTTCGATGCGTGCCGGGTGTATTCTCCCGTCGGTCACCAACTGATGAAGAGCAAGGCGTGCCACTTCGCGACGCATAGGATCGAATCCTGAGAGTACAATGGCCTCGGGTGTGTCATCCACTATGATCTCAACACCTGTTGCAGCCTCCAGGGCCCTGATATTTCGTCCTTCACGGCCAATAATTCGTCCCTTTATCTCGTCAGAATCGATATGGAAAATGGTCACCGAATTTTCGATAGCGGTTTCGGTGGCAGTACGCTGAATGGTCTGAAGAACAATTCGTTTGGCCTCCTTATTTGCATTAATACGTGCCTCATCCATTATGTCATTGATGTACGACATCGCCTCGGTTTTGGCCTCAGCTTTAAGCGATTCAACAAGCATCTCTTTGGCTTCCTCGGCCGACATTCCGGAAATGGCTTCTAATTGCTCTACCTGACGCTTATGCGTTCTTTCCAGGTCTTCACTTTTCTTTTCTACCAGTTCCAGCTGTTGATCAAGATTCTCCCGTATGACATCATTTTCTTTCTTTTTTCTCTGAAATTCTTCCATCTTTTGAGAGAACGCAGTCTCTTTTTGTTTGAGTTTGTTCTCTGCAGCAATAATCTTTGAATTACGGGCATTGATTTCTTTTTCATGTTCAGCTTTAAGCTGTAGGAACTTTTCTTTGGCCTGAAGTATTTTATCTTTCTTAATCACTTCAGCTTCGGCCTCTGCCTCCCGGATAATCTTACGTGATCGGGCACCCAATGCTTTGTATATCAGCACCCAGGTCAGGCCGCCACCGGCAACAAAAGCTACAATTGCTATTACTATTTCTGTTATTCCCATTAGAATTCTGTTTTAACTTATGAAACAAAAAAACCGCAACTTTGTCCTGAAAAACTTCATGCACCGGAATAAAACATTCGGTGCATTCAGGATAAAGTGCGGGTAACTAATATATTATGCAAAAACGGTTATTCTTCCGCTAAAATTGCATCCAATTTATCGTTTAAGTCTTTAACGGCATCAATTATTGGTGAATGATCGTGTTTATTCTCGAGCTCCAACATCTTAATAACATATTGTAACGAAGCCATGGCCAGAAAATCCTGGACATCTTTGTCATGATACCGTTGTTTATACTGTAAAACCTTCTCATTAATAAGACGTGCAGCCTTCCTTATCTTTTCCTCATCATCCCTGTCGATACGCAGGGGATAATACCGGTCTGCTACATTCACTCTTATGGAAAGCTTGTCATCCATTTAATGTACTTAACGATTTAAAAGTGCAATGCACTTGTCAATTTCCCGCACAATTTGGCTAATCCTGCTTTTGGTTTGCTGAACATCCTCCGGAGCACTCTCAAGCACTTTGGCCATTTTGGTATGCCCGAGTTGCTCTTCCGCCTCTGCTTTTGAAGCAATCGCTTCTTTTAACTGGCCGGTAAGCTGCGCGACTTCATTACGTAACAGTTCGTTTTCACGCCTCGCATTCTGATACAATTCTGCCAGTCGGTCAATCCGATTTCCCAATTCAGCAACCAATTCTGTATTTGGATCAACCATTGTTGTTTATATTGAAAAACCTAATTATTTCCTCAAAAACTAAACTCTTAATCCCTTATATATCAATAATCGTCAGAAAATAATTCTAACGACACTTTAGCTTCATTATTTAATGTCTGTCCATATAGTACCATTTGCTGTGTTACGCTCGTCCGAAAATTAATAATCATTTATGATGAGTAAAATCCGTATTTTCGGACTTCGCAAGCCTTGCAACTGACACTTTCTGAACAGACACACTTATTGTAAAAACTTTTGCGAATTTATTGACACGCACTATTTATATTCAACCTCGAAATTCGGACTATTAGACGGAAATTTCAAGGACAAAATTAACATTGTTTCAAAATTACCCAAAATCCCGAAGAAAAAAAATCTTTTCTTTGAGATTTTAGTGTTCCT
Source organism: Anaerophaga thermohalophila str. Valhall (assembly GCF_000250735.1). GTDB lineage: Bacteria > Bacteroidota > Bacteroidia > Bacteroidales > Marinilabiliaceae > Anaerophaga > Anaerophaga thermohalophila_A. The sequence continues at coordinate 7,902 of NZ_AHZV01000102.1, read as the reverse complement.
TTAATTTTGCGCTCTCAGCGTGTAATTAAAAAACGGCGGATTCCGCACAGCTCTACTGCTTAGCTCAGCACAGAATCCGCCGCGCCTAAGGTGTTTGTGCCTTCGGGCCATGCGACCGGAGTAATTTTGTCAGTAATCTAATACTTTAAGGTAAAGTTCACACCACCTTTAATCCACCTGCCGGGACGCTCTAATTCGCCCATGTCATAATATTCGCGATCGAACAAGTTGGCAGCTTCCGCGAAAACCTGCCAACCTCCTTTTTGCCAGATAATTCTTAAATCGGTAAGTAAAAATGGCTTGTATTCTACCTGAGCGTTGTCAGACGACCTCAAAAAATGTCCGGCACGGTCCTGATACAAAAAGTTCCATCTTGCCGACAGATCACGGAAAATCTTGTGCCTGATTCCAAGATTTAGCTTATGAATCAGGTGGTTCAATACATATACGGATTCATATCCTTCTTCAGGATTTTTGTCCTGATCGAGCCATGAATAACCGGCACTCACCATTTCAATAACAGAAAGACCAAACTCCTGAGGAAAGAGGGTGGTACTTATTTCTATGCCGCGTGCGTCTATTTCATTGACATTGGATGTAGTATACTTATCATCACCTGTTCTGCGTCCCCAGTCAATCAGATTGGTTCCTTTTCTGTAAAATCCGTTCAGGTGACCGGTAAAAGCTTTTCCAACATATTTAAATCCTGCTTCAACGGTTGCCGCTTCTTCAGGTTCAAGTTCCGGATTTCCCTCATTTGTTGGTCCCTCGTAAAACAAGTCGGTGAAAGTAGGCATTCTTAAAGAACGGTTATAGCTGGCAAGCCATTTCAAGTTAGTTGATAACCAATAGCTTACATCAACGCCAGGAAACCAGTTTAAACGATAATCCAACCCCGAATTAAAATTGGCCATAATACCACCTGAAACAGAAAGATTCCCGCTTTTAAAATTGTGTTCAAAGAAAACAGAAGTATTATTCCGGCTGTAGCTTTTCGTAAACTCCACGTTTCCTTCGCCTGGAACGTCTATTGGTTGGTTCATATCATTTCCGATATTATTGCTCCATATATTTTCGGAACGAACTTCTCCGCCGAGCGAAGTTTTTCCAAATTGCCAGGGAATAGTAACATTTACATCGGCACCAAAAACATCGGTAAGGTGATAATTGTGTCCTGAATACCAGTCGGGGGCATCGTCACTGTCACGAAACAGTTCGAATCGATCGTGATGGCGACGCCAATAGACAGAAGGTTTGAGGAGTATTTTTTTACCGGTTTCAAACCCGAGAGAAGAGAAAAATGTGTGGGTTTCTTCAAATTGGTCGGGATATACGGATGTGTAGAACGAATTGGCACCAAAAGCCTTATTGGTATAACCTGTTTGAAAATTGAGAGCTTCATTATCTTTTCGATACCGCAACTGATAAAACAGGTTAAGAATATCAAAATCGGTATTTTCAATATAACCGTCGCTGGCTCCTTTGCTAGCAGACAGATAAGATGTGATGGAACCAAGGTTGTGATTCAGAGTAGCTCCGGCTCTGTATAATCCATTATCGCCGGTCATTGCACTAGCCGAAACTCTGTTTTGCCGGGATGTGCCGGTAACAATGTTAACGGCTCCGCTAAAAGCATTTGGCCCGTGAACTCTTGACGCTGGCCCTTCAATAATTTCAATTCTTTCGATGCTGTTTAGATCAACAGGGAGATTTAAGTTATGATGACCTGTCTGTGGATCGGTAATGTTTATTCCGTTGAGCAAAATCATCACCTGGTCAAAAGAGCCGCCTCTTAGGCTCAAATCGGCCTGTACACCAAGTGGTCCTCTTTCGCGGACATCCACATTCATTACATATTTAAGAAGTCCCTGCACACTCTGAACAGGCAGAGTTTCTATGTCACTCCGGGGAATTACGGTAATCAGGCGACCTGCCTCAGAGTATAGCGAGGGTGCCCTGTGAGCGACAACTTCAACTTCGGCGAGCCGTATTTTGTTGGTTATCGAGTCGGTTTCGGTCTGAGCAAAGGTATTCAAATAGCCCAGACAGATAAAATAAGCGGCTGCAAGGGTTCCTATTTTCACTTCGCGGTGCAATGTATTAAATACCGCATAGCCACGATGTTGCCAACGTTTAAATACAAGTTTCTCTGAAATGGAAAAATACTTTTTAATGTTCATAACGATAAAATTTTGAGATTAAAAACGCGGCAAAGGTAAAGAATCGGGAACTATTATTCTGCACCCGGAGAAAAGAAAGGCATAATAGCAAAAGCGAAGTATCCGGAAAAAAATCCCGGAGCTGGTGTCAAATCAAGCATAAAATATCGCCCAATGCATCACTGATTTTTTTCATGATAAAAAAATTAAGTAGTGTCCGTCTGAATACTTCGTTAACAAATACGAGGTAATTAATTGTTTACACAATCAATAAGGCAAATCACAACTATCTCATAATAAAAACTTTGCGTCATTACGTCTCTGCGTTTAGGCTTTTTTTAACTGACTATTGCGTCTATAAACTCGCAAAAATTTTCACAATATGTGTGTCTGTTCAGAAAGTGTCATTTACAAGGCTTGCGAAGGCCGAAAATACGGAGTTTACTACTCGTAAATGAGTAATTTTCGGACGAGCGTAACACAGTAAATGGCACTTTATGGACAGACACTTAGTAGCTATGGTTATGCGCACTTTTCCTCATTTTGAAATAAGTAAAATCAGGTTCAACTTAAACGTCATTCTATGCCTGACACGACACTATCCTGCTTTGTTCAAAAAACGGTGTTCGATGACGTCATTTTCTCAGGCCTTGAACAGACTCATCCATTGCTTTTTAGGTCATTCAGGAAATTCTTAAATGCATCAGAGAAAGTTCTGTTAAAATCTTTACGGAAAGCGTACTTTTGATTCACTTCAAGTTCAATACCTGCATACAACGAAGATCCAAAATAATTTCTCAGTGCAAAAACATGACCGTCATTTTTGCCCAAATAGGGATAGTTCATCCTAATCCGCAACCGGGGCATTTTTTCTGAAATGCACTTTCTCCACCTGTCAGCCAGTTCTTTTTCTATTCCAAAACCCGGATCGTAAAGTAAACCTATGTCTGCGTTACGCACTTTACCTTTAAAAACGGGTGTAAATGAATGAACAGAAACATGGAGAACGAAACTTTTTTCATGAATCAACTCTGCAAGCCGGGAACGAAAATTCGTCCTGAAAGGCGTATAATACAAAGTAATAATTCGCTTCTTATCATCGGATGACAAGGGATGTGTATACTCAGAAAAAAGCGTCCTTTTATTGAGTGAACGGTTAATGTCTATCAGCAACCGCGTGGTTTCGGCAAACAAGGAATAATCAACATCCGCTCTGCTCATCTCGTGAAACAGTTCCAGGGCTCCGGGGTCCCATCCACGGTGAGATTCAAGAACTTTGGGATCCCCATAAAAGAGAGGCCGGAATGCATCCGGAACAAAGTTCCCGCCATGTTCGCACGAAAGCGCGACTGCCATCTTCAGTTTTGTTTCAATCATCGGCATCTGTCCCAAACAGACGGTTAGCGGCAAGACACTGAGCCAATTTATCATAAACATAGTAAAAATGTTCCCTCGAAAAATCGGTTCCCATAACGGTTAATAATCGCCTTGCCAGTGTTCCGGCATTCAAAATCTTCGAGAAGACTTCAAAGTATACAGGTTCCATAACCCCCTGCAGCGAAGGCAGTAAATATCGCCACAGGTCTCCTGCCGTCATTAGATGCTGCTGACAACCCCAGAAATCGAGGTACAATGAATTTTCAATAACAGCCATATCCGATTCACGAATGGTTTTAAGGAAAATGGCCGCCAGCGTATTTTCATGCCAATTAACCTGTTCTGACAAAGGGGAAAAAAAACCGTCGGCAGTCAGTTTTATCAGGCCAACGACTGCATCCACAACGGCCATATCGGCCAATGGAGACTCCTGATTATCAATAATACGGATTTCAATGGCGCCACGATCGAAACGTGAAATGGCACCTCGCGAATTCAAAAAGTGTTTATTCAGTACCTTGTCGTGGTCGAATGGAGCAATATCATGGACTATGGGATCAAAGATGCGAAGATGATACTCCTGTTTGGAAAAAACTGCTTCGGGAATAATGACGCCGGCAATTGAAGGTATTTTTTCCTGATTGTGCCTGTAGGTTTCCATTCTGCTATCGTGGAAGCCGGTATAAAGTCCGTCAAGAAAAGGAGTAGATGCTGCAATGGCAGGAATAATTGGCAGTACCATCCGTACTGCAGCATGCAGGCGCTTGAATTCATCATCGCCGCTAAACGGTAAATTAATGTGTGTACTTTGCAGATTGCTCCATCCATGTCCACGGCAATCGAAAATACGGTCGTAGAGGGTGTAAATTTCATTGAATTCATGCTTCCAAAGACTTGTCTCTTTACGAGGATTCATCCAGGGATGTGCGCCGCCCGGCAACAGGCATGCATCAAATTTTGCAAGGATTTCATTGATTTGTAATACATTATTATGAAACTCATGATGCAAGCCATACCGTGATTTGACTGGTCCGTTGGTTTTCAATTCCACCACGTGGTTAACCAGCTCGTTACTCCAGGCAATAGAACCATTTTCAAAATCGGCAGTAATTTCACCTGTAACCTGCCGGAGCAATTCATCACAAACCGGCAGAACATTAAGGGTCTTGCGGTCGACAATCATATATTCCAGTTCAATGCCGGTGACATCGAAAAGATGAAAATGGTCTGAGCTCATTTGGCAACATTTGTCTGTTCAAGTAGAAAAAGAATAATTTTCCTGTAAAGTTCATCTTTTAACAAGCGGTCTTCCACCCCGCCGTCGATATTAGGATTATCATTAATCTCAATAATGTAAGGCTTTCCTCCAATTTCCTTAATATCAACGCCATAAAGCCCGTTTCCAATAAGCCTGGTTGCCCTTAAAGCTGTTTCAATAACGGCAGACGGGGCCTCTGACGGCTCAAGAATATCAAAATTACCTTCAACGTCCGACTTCTTTTTGCTGTTCCAGTTGTATATCTGCCAATGTCCTGCTGCCATGTAGTATCTGCAAACAAACAACACCTGATTGTTGAGTACACCCACACGCCAATCGTATTCGGTTGGCATATATTCCTGAGCAATAATCAGGTCGGAGGCTTTAAGCATTTCTCTTACTTTACTCCTGAACTCCTCCTTGTCGTTAACTTTAACCACCCCCTGCGAAAAAGAAGAGTCGGGCAGCTTGAGGACACACGGAAATCCAAGCAAATCTGCATCTTTAGGATTATCGGATGATAATACCAGAGTTTGTGGCGTGGGGATGCGAGCCCCGCGCAACAACTCGGCCAGATAAACCTTATTGGCACATTTCAGAATAGAATCCGGAGAATCCAGTACGGCGAGGCCTTCACTCTGGGCCCTCCTGGCAATGCGATAGGTATGATGATTAACAGCTGTAGTTTCGCGTATGAACAAAGCATCAAATTCACCAATGCGGTCATAATCATCTTTGGTAATAAACTCTACATAACAGCCAAGCTTTTCGGCAGCATCGGCAAATGCCGTCAAAGCCTTTTTATTAGAAGGCGGCGAAGCCTCATCAGGATTGGTAAGAATGGCCAGATCATACAAGTATTTTCCCTGTCGTGCATTATCATAGCGTTTACGACCAAAATATTCGGCAGCAAAACTTTGCAGATAAGGCAAATGGTGCTCGGGCACTTCCTTTAAAGGAATAGTGCGGATAGAGTATATTTCCCATTTTTTGCCATTATGAACAAAACGTGCCCTGAGAAAAGGAGCCTGAAACAGTTTGTGCAATTCTCTGGCTAATTTTGCATACTGGTTGGAAACATTCTGGCCAAAATAGATGCTTAAAGTAAACTCCCTGGAACGAATGCGTTTCAAACTCTTCTGAACAAGGTCATCCACGTCGTCAGAGACACTTTTAACCAATGCGCGCTCCTTCATATCGAGGATGTTCTTCACCGATGGCACCACCTTGTGCCCCCGGGCTTCGGCCAGCAAAGAGACATAATAACCGCGGGTTTGGTAGGCATAGTCATTGGAAAGATTGAAAACCCTGATGTTTTTTAGTTTAGAATAACTGTCGTCACTCAGGTAGTGACGGGGAGATATTACTTCGACGCCGGGAACGTCCAGCACGCTGTGCGAAGGTTTATTTATAACGATAATCTTTTTCACATTTATTATATTAGCAATTCAGAGTCCGAATACAGGTAATTTAAAGTCTGTTTTGAGAAAGTTAAGAAACTATTCCTTCATCACAATCAGCATATTGGCATCATAAGTCACAATACCCAGCATTATGGAGTTAATTAAACGGTTAATTCCGACTTCATAGTAATTGTCTCCGGAGATGGGGTTTTCCTTGTAAGGGTCTGCTATAAAAACCCGGTTCCCGCTCATTCCGCTCAGCACAACAAAATGTCCCATGGGTTCGCCCTTCAGATCATGATATACCGATCTGTCCTTGTGGTCGGTATATTCTCGTTTGGAATTGTACAAATAGGTAGCACTTAAACCTGTAAGAATAGGAATTCCGTTCAAGAGGTAACGTTCAAAAATGGCCTTATGCAAATCTTCAAAAACGATTTCGCCTCCTAATTCAAGGTATTTCTGGTAAGCACGGGTGGCCTGAACAAACTTTTTTCCATGTTTATAGCGGAGCTGTTGTTCAAGATGGTCAATAAGTTCTTTGTTTGTAAAATGCTCCCAGGTAGGATCAAACATTTTCAGATTGTACGAAAAAATCCGTGCTCTCAGGCCTCTTCTCAACGCGTCCATCCCGAGCATAACAGCAAGGGTTCCTCCGTCGTGAAGATAATCTACCGATTGTAAAACCTCGTCCAGGGAAACACCAATTCCCCAATAGCGATAAACTGCGTGCAGACTTGTTGGCCCGCAGGTAGTATCATCAGGTTGCGTAAGAATATTGACTGAATGCCGGTTTGTCATAAAATACAGATATGGGGAAAATACGCGTGTAATATTATTACAATTTTGAATTGAATGTACTTATGAAGAGAGATTTTTTCAAGTCAATTGCGATAATTATTTCAAAAAAAACCCCCTCCGGGAAACCGGAGAGGGCTGCTATCTTTTGTCTCATTTAAATGAGGACAGGAAAATTACTTTTTAAAGAACTCTTTAACCATATCGTTGGGAACCACATCTTGCTGAAAAGTGTAAGACCCGGTTTTAGGGGACTTAACCATTTTAATCACTTTGGTATGTCCTTTACCTGCACCTTTTTGTACCGATGCTACTGCTTTCTTAGCCATGGTTTAATTTTTTATTTGATTTCACGATGAACAGTATAACGCTTCAGAATGGGGTTATACTTTTTCAATTCAAGACGATCCGGAGTGTTTTTGCGGTTTTTCATAGTAATGTACCGTGAAGTCCCGGGCATTCCGCTGTCTTTATGCTCAGTGCATTCCAGAATAACCTGTATGCGATTTCCTTTAGCTTTCTTTGCCATGATTTACCCTCCGTTTTTTAATATTTTGAAATATAACCATTTTTTCTGGCCGATTCGAGGGCAGCTTTCACGCCCACTTTGTTGATCAGCCTGAGCCCTGCGGCAGATACCTTCAGGCTAACCCACCGGTCCTCTTCGGGTAAATAAAATTTCTTCTTAAAAAGATTGGGATTGAACCTTCTCTTTGTCCTTCTTTTTGAGTGGGATACATTGTTCCCTACCTGAAAGCTTTTTCCTGTTATTTCACAAACTTTTGACATTGCTCAACCGTTTTTCGATACGTTTTTCAAACAGAGCGCAAAATACGGCATTTTTCTAAAAATAAACAAACTTTTTTGTCTATATTTTTCCTGTTTTGAAGGAATTTCAGCTAACCTG
>NZ_AHZV01000103.1 GCF_000250735.1 Anaerophaga thermohalophila str. Valhall | reverse complement strand
TTAAGAAAAAAAACGGTAATATTGTCAGCCCATCTCGCTCTTTGAACCATTACTGAGCAGGGGGTCAATATCACCGGAATGGGATGTCAACATCACCGGAATATCCATCACAGAAGGAATTTACTCCATATCAATTAAACCGACCTCTTGTAATAATTCTTCGTTTATGGTTTGTGTCTTACGACCTTTTTCAGCCAACTCGTCAATTGCTGTGTACCAATTGTGGAGGGTGACATCAGCAAATTCTATTGCATTTTTGTGCATCTTTAGAATTATGTTGTAGATGACTAAGCATATTTCATTTAAAGTAAGTGCATCTTCCCGGGATACTTCTTCACCTGCATGGACGTAGCCACTTCTTAATTTGTATAATTCACTTACTTTAAAATACTCTATAGTATGATTGGTTTTATTTTTATACCACAATAGAGCTGCAATTCTATTCTTAAGGAGGTTGGAGCGGGCATTTTCATCGTCATCATTCAAAATTGTATCCAATGCTACCCAGAAGGAAAGAAAAGCATCATTAATTTTTTCTTGATACAAATATTTGTTCCCTATTGCCATGAATTTAATCAGCTGACTCAGGATAAAGCTGAATTCTGTTAATTCATTTATGGTTGAGTTATAAATCTCTACTTCTTTTGATATTTCATGGTTTGGTTTAAGAGAGTCATAATTTAATGAATTAGTTACTGGTTTAATTGCACTGACCCAGCCATTTTGAGGTTGTTTGTCAATATGAGTGAAGATAGCAAGCTGTAGTCCTTCCCCCAAAGCATATTCTCTAAAAACCATCGGATCATAATAAGGGGCTCCCATTGCTACAGATATAGTTTGCTCTGCTTCAAAATCCTGCCAGAAATGGTCAAAAAGCGATAAAGCAACATTCTCAAAAAAGGAATTAAGGAGTGAATGAATTAAAGGATTGTTGGTTGTTACATTTATTTTTGTTAGAACTTTTATTATGTTAAAAATGATGATTGGTCTTTCAGGTTGGCTAAAAGACATTAATTCGTTTAAATGCTTTTCTTTGGCCAGATAGCGATTAAAATAATCGGACAAGGTATGGTTTTCAATTTTCTTTTTAAATCATCTCCATCCAATTTCTTAACTTCGATCGTCTTTAATTTTAAAGGAGAAAAAGTCTTATCCAACCGAATTTTCATGGGATATTCCAGCTGGACATTGCAGGTTGTAAAATAGTTATTCAACAGATGATGCCATAACCTTTCTGAACTGAGTCTAAGTTCTTTTTCCCTTAAAAAATTAAAAAAGATAATTATGCAGATACCTATTTCTTCGGAATATATATGATTCATTTTTTCAATTTCTTGCTTTAAATCAGCCTGGAAGTTTGGGTAATCATATCCAGTGCTAACATCTGGGAATAATACAACAAGAGGAGGTCGTTTAATTTTAAATAATTGTTTACTGTCAGTGCTTTCTGTTACCATGAATGGTGACTTGGCAATAAAACCGTTTTTTTCGTTTTTTGAAATTCTTGTATTTTTAAGGTATTGAAAGAAACTCATGATATAAAAAGTT
>NZ_AHZV01000104.1 GCF_000250735.1 Anaerophaga thermohalophila str. Valhall | reverse complement strand
CGTTGCCGCCCATAGTAAGGAAAAAATGAACACATAGAGAAAAATATTAATTTTGAAATAATTAACAGAAAGGTATAAAAACAAAAAACCCGGCTTCATCACCAGCATAAGGACTGGGAGAGGAATGACCGGGACGACAATACAAAGATAAGAATAAATGGATAGAAATGCAATTGAGCGGATTTTTTCAGAAGAAAGACTTGAACCATACGTGAAACACCATAATGGTAATTTTGAAAATGCCGTTGAACACTACAAATCAAACATTAAGATTTCTGAGGCCTTCTATCCTCTTCTTTCAATATTGGAAATCGGATTGAGAAATAATATCCACAATCAATTAGAGAGAAGATTCAATGATAAAAACTGGTTTGAAAATCCAGAATTCATAAAAATAGTAACACGTTTTCAGATTGATAAAATCACCGAAGCCAGAAACGCAATATTAAGAGAGAAAAAAGAAATATCAACCGGAAAAATAATATCCGAACTTTCATTTGGGTTCTGGACTTCCCTCTTGGATTCAAAATTTGAATATTCGCTCTGGAAAAATATCAGGTTTGCTTTCCCAAACTGTCCGAAAAAAATTAGAAAACGGAAAACAATGAGCAAAAAGTTCAATGGAATACGAAAGCTAAGAAACAGAATATTTCATCACGAACCAATTTCTTGGAATTTGCCAGCATTGATAAATTACGAAAATGAAATGATTGAAGGAATAAATTGGCTTGATAAAGATTTAATTTCTTGGAGCCATGATTTGATACATACAAAAGAAACAATTATGAATAGTAAAACCCTGATTCAATAGAAACTACGGGCGGCAACAAAGCTATTATACGCCAGTCGTGGCATCCACAGCATATTGAGGGTATTGTATTACCCTCCCCCATGCGTTC
>NZ_AHZV01000105.1 GCF_000250735.1 Anaerophaga thermohalophila str. Valhall | reverse complement strand
GAAAACTTATGAATAAAGCAGGTTAAGATCGAAGATGAATATTAAGGTGCTGATAACTTGCATTTTTAGTTATGAAAACTTTTATGCATAAGTAATTGGTTTAAAACCGTTTGTAATAGTTTAGTTAATTATTGACAATCAAATATCATACAAAAATAGATAATTATCATATTCTGAGCAGGTTAGATGTATTATTGGAAAAACTGCTTAGTCGCTCAAGCAGTATATCCTGGCTTCTATTGGATAATATCATTTTCAATGACTTTGTTCCCGGAGACAGAGGCAGTTAGAATAAAGTTAACAGTGCTTATTTTATCAATTGGAAAATAGGGTTGTTTTTCGGTTGTCACTATTTAGAATCAATTCATGTAAATTATCCTGCAACCTGACAAATTAGGCTGGATATTCATCGTGTCTTCATTTAACTTGAGTCAGAATTTTGCTTTAACCCAAAAGCCGCATGGAATTGCATGAATACTCATTTACGAAAAGTAAACTGCGTTTTTGACGGCTTCGCAAGGCTTGCAACTGGCACTTTCTGAACAGACACACATATTGTGAAAATTTTTGCGCGTTTATAGATGCAATACTCCGTTAAACTTTTGCAAAACATTGCAAAACAATTGTTTGCATCTAAAGAGGTTTAATTGTTAAAATACAGTATATCAAGGTTGTACGAAACGAGCATGGCAAGGTTTCCCACAACAAGAACATGTATAAATGCTTGCATGCGAGTTCCATTCGATATAAAAAAATTTTTTACACGGATGAATCATTTTACATCTAACAAAACCACAAACCGCTCAAAACATGTGTTATTTATGCACTTTTGTTTGCTTCCGGAATATGATAGTACCTCTAAAACATTGCTATTGACTATTGACTAAAAACTACTGACTAAATTACTTATATCTAAAAATCTAACGATCTATTGTAGATGAACACTATTTAATATTAAAATAAATTAGAAAACTTAAAGTTATATGGAGTCCATGGTATTAAACAAAGAAGAGATAAAAGCATTCATTGCAGAAACTTCTTTTACTGATCCAAAGGAAATAAAAGATGATACAATGCTCTTTGAAGAAGGTATTTTTGATTCTATGGGATTATTGAACCTTATCTCTTTCCTTGAGGAAAATTATGGTGTTCAGACTGATGATACCGACCTGGTTGAGGAAAATTTTCAGAATCTGAATGCCATAGAAGATTATGTGGCAAGAAAAAAAGGGTAGCTTATGTGCGGTATCGCAGGTTTTACAGGTCGTTTGGGAAGTTGGGGTGAATCCAGGAAGGTATTGAATAAAATGCTCACAAGAATTCGATACAGAGGGCCTGATGAAGCGGGAATCTTTATTGATGATGAGGTGTCGCTCGGGAGTGCCCGGCTGAGTATTGTAGATATTTCTTCAGGGCATCAGCCGCTTTGTGATGATACAGGCAGATACTGGATCACGTTTAACGGTGAAATATTTAATTACCCCGAACTGAGAAGTGATCTTGAAGAAAGAGGCTGCCGTTTTTCCACGCATAGTGATACCGAAGTTTTATTACTGGCTTTTCGCGAATACGGGCCTGACTGTTTGAACATGCTTAACGGTCAGTTTGCTTTTGCTGTATGGGATGTAAAAAGGAGAAGTATCTTTTTGGCACGTGACCGTGTGGGGATCCGTCCTCTTTTCTATACTTTTCGCCACAGGCAATTACTTTTCGCATCAGAGATTAAATCAATATTTGAGTTTCCGGGTGTTGAAAGGAGGTTTGATTATCAGGGTTTAGAGCAGGTTTATACCTTCTGGACCACGTTGTCGCCACGTACAGTATTTGAAGATATTGTGGAACTGCCGCCCGGTCATTATTTGCGTTTCGAAAACGGACAAGCTGAACTAAAAAAATACTGGGAGCCTTCGGTTGTTGGTAGTGATGGTGTTTTCAGAGGTTCGATGGAAGAAGCTGGAGAGGAGCTGGAATCTTTATTGACCGATGCTGTAAAGCTTCGTTTGAGAGCTGATGTTCCTGTTGGTTCCTATCTCAGCGGAGGGCTCGATTCTTCCGTTATTGCAACACTCATTCGAAAGAATAGTCCGGAAGGTTTGCTTCAAACTTTTTCCATTGGTTTTGCCGATCGTGAATTTGATGAAAGCAGTTTTCAGGACAAGATGGTGGCGCAATTAAAGACTCGTCATCACAAAGCATTTTGCAGTTCGAACGATATTTCTGAATATTTTCCCACGGCTGTCTGGCATTCCGAAATGCCTTTGCTCCGGACGGCTCCTGTTCCAATGTTCCTGTTATCGCGACTCGTCAGAGAAAATAACATTAAGGTAGTCATGACCGGCGAGGGTGCTGATGAAATGCTTGGTGGGTATAATATTTTTAAAGAAATGATTATACGCCGTTTTTGGGCAAGATATCCAAATTCCCGGTTTCGTCCCTTGTTGTTGAGTAAACTTTATCCTTATCTTTCACAGCTTAAGGAATTGTCGCCTGCTGCTTTGAAAATGTTTTTCGGTTATCGCCTGAAGGATGTGGATTCTGTTTTGTATTCTCACCTGTTGCGTTGGCACAATACTTCAAGAATTAAAAAAATGATGCTTCCGGGAATATCAGGAAAGCAAAATTTTGTTGACTGGTTGGAGGGCGAGTGGGAATCACTTCTTTCCAATGCCGGTGATCTTGCAAAAGCCCAATACATAGAAACCAGAATATTCATGTCGGGCTATCTGCTTTCATCCCAGGGCGACCGTATGGCTATGGCCAATAGTGTGGAAGGACGTTACCCGTTCCTTGATCACAGGGTGATGGAATTTTGTGCTTCTCTCCCCGATGATTTTAAACTGAGTGGTTTAAAGGAAAAGGTGTTGCTCAAAGACAGGTTTAGGAACCGGTTGCCGCACGAAGTAGCAGACCGTGCGAAACAGGCTTACAGAGCTCCTTTAGCAGGTCCTTTTCTCAATTCTTCTAAGAGTGGGTATGTGTATGATTTACTTTCTCCGCAAACAACTAAATCAGCTGGAGTATTTGATGATAAGTCGGTTTCGCTTCTGCTTGCAAAGCTCAAAAATGGGAAGGCACATTCCGAGACGGATCAGATGGGACTGGTTGCCATCCTTTCTACCCATTTACTTTGGAAACAATTTATAGAGGATTTTCAGCCCATTTCCGACAATAATACTAATGAAACTGAATTACGTAATACTGTTGCATCGCAATCGTCTCAAAATCTGTAAATAAAATGAAGAAATTTACTCAAGACATTTTAAAAATTGATAATCCGGAAGCGCTTATTGATAAGATTAGCCAAAAACTGAAAGAAGATGTTTTTCGCCGTTTTCGCAGGCAGGGTGGAATTGTCGGCATTAGTGGGGGTATTGACTCTTCGGTGACACTTGCTATTGCTGCAAAGGCACTTGGGCCCGGGAAAGTGGCAGGCGTCCTTCTTCCCGAGCACGACTCAAGTCCCGACAGTAAATCGTTGGCACTGAAACTTGCTGATAAGTTTGGTGTTGCTACGGTGGAAGAAAACATCAGCGGAGCACTTGATGGTTTTGGATGTTACAGAAGAAGGGACGAAGCAGTGAAAAGGGTTATTCCCGGGTATAATCCCCAAAGAGATAAAATGAAGATCGTTATCCCAAAAGAAATACTTGAACGGAAACTCCCGCCTGTTTTTTATGTGACGGTAGTGTTTGCCGATGGCAGCGAAATTTCCAGAAGGCTTCCGCCCGATGCTTATCTGCAGATTGTGGCAGCATCCAATTTCAAGCAAAGAAGTCGGATGTCGATGCTCTATTATCATGCTGAAGCCCGGCACTTTGCTGTTATAGGAACCCCCAATAAGCACGAAGTGAAACAGGGCTTTTTTGTGAAATACGGCGATGGCGGTGCCGATGTTATGCCCATCGGGAATCTTTACAAAACACAGGTTTATCAACTCGCAGAGCATTTGGGGGTACCTCGTGAAATTATAGAACGGACACCAACTACCGATACTTACACTGCTGAGCAGACCCAGGAAGAATTTTTCTATCAAATGCCTTTCGAAAAAATGGACCTTCTCTGGTTTGCCTGGGAAAATGGTTATGCGCCCGCCGATGTGGCGAGAGAGATGAATATGAGCGAAGACGATGTCAGGAATAACTTTGCCAATTTCGAGCGAAAATTGAAAACCACAGAGTATCTCAGAACCGGGCCTCTGCACGATTATGATTTTTGGCAACCCTGATGTTCTTGAAACTAAAAATCTAGCGATCTATTGAGTAATGAAACGAGCATGACAAAGATTGCCATAATTAGATCATTAGATTTTTAGATATAAGATGTAAGATGAAACGAGCATGGCAAAGTTTGCCACAATAAGAACATGTATAAGTTCTTGCATGCGAGTTCCATTAGGCCTTCAAAATCAAATTATATACTAATGAATGCCATCGATTATTTTTTTCAGGATTCGGCCGGTCTCGATAAAGAACTTCTGATATCGGGTAAAGAGCACTGCAGCTACCGGGAGATTTCAGGCAAAGTTTACCGGCTTTCGAGATGGTTTAGCTCTCATTTTTGTAAGGGAGATAAGATCATCTTAATTTCTCCCAACAACAGCTTTTTTGTTACTGTTTATCTTTCAGTTATGAAAGCAGGTTGTGTGGTGGTTCCTTTAAATCCGGCGATAGAACCGTCAAACCTGGAATACATAGTTTCAAAAACCGGAGCGGGGCATGCTTTTTTACACTCTTCTGTAAAAATAGATGAGATACCGGGAATGGAAATATTCCGTGAGGACGATATTCTATTTGATAGTGGTAATCAATTGTATGGAACGAACAAGAGTTCCGGATTACCAGGCTCTCAAAAGAATATGAACAATAATGGCTCACATCGCTCTTCCGTCCATCATAGACCCCGATCAACCCCTGAATTATCTGAATTTCATACAGCGGAATATGTCGAGGGCCCGGGTATGGAGGCGGATGATCCGGCCCAGATTATTTTTACTTCTGGGTCGACTGCTGTTCCCAAGGGGGTTATGATTTCTCATGGAAATCTTGTGGCCAACACAAATTCGATTTTGGAGTATTTAAAACTTGACCGTAACGATACCATGCTGGTGGTATTGCCATTCTTTTATTGCTATGGGCTCTCTTTGCTTCACACACATCTGAGAGTGGGAGGGACACTGGTATTAAATAATAGTTTTATGTTTTTGGGAAGTGTCCTTCGCGATTTAAGACAATACAAATGTACCGGATTTGCCGGAGTTCCCAGTCATTTCCAGATTTTACTCCGGAAATCGGATTCATTCAGAAACGGCCACTTTCCGCATTTGCGTTATGTGACACAGGCAGGTGGAAAATTACACAAAGCATTTATAGCCGAGTTTACTGAGTTGTTTCCCGAAGTTCGGTTCTTTGTTATGTATGGACAGACAGAGGCTACAGCCAGGTTATCGTATCTACCCCCCGAAAAATTACCAGAGAAACTCGGTTCAATTGGGAAAGGAATTCCCGGTGTAACATTAAAAGTTGTTGACGAACAGGGAAATGACATAATTCCCGGTCAGACCGGTGAGATTATAGCCAGAGGAGAAAACATTATGTTGGGATATTTTGGCGATGAAGAGGCTACACAGCTGGCATTAAAGGATGGATGGCTGCATACCGGAGATTTGGGTACAATAGATGAGGATGGGTACATTTACCTGAATGCAAGAAAAAAGGAAATGATTAAGGTTGGCGGAAAACGGGTTGGCCCCAAAGAAATAGAAGAAGTTATTGTTAGCCTGCCCGGAGTTATCGATTGTACTGTTGAAGGCTATGATCATCCCGAACTCGGCGAGGCTATCCGCGCGATCGTTGTAAAAAATGAAGAGTCCGTACTTACAAAGGATGATATTAAAAGTGTATGTGCCAGGAATCTGGCATCTTACAAAATTCCTACAGATGTTGTTTTCCAGACTAAAATGGAGACAAGCTCAACAGGGAAGAAGGTTAAAGGCTCTCTCTGACAACCGCACTTATTGATTATTTGAGATATCTGTCATATATCAACAATTACTGTCCATTCCTCAAAACCGGCTAAAAAAAAATCATTTTTGACAAAATGCTGATAATGATGTTTGAGTGGACTTGTTTTTTAAATTAGTGGATGATTTTATCCTGAATCTTGCTCTAAATTTTTCATACGTTGGTGTAACACTTATTTACAAAGCTACTGCGGAACAGTAAATTGCTTAAAAATTGAAAAGCAATTTGTAGTTTGAGAAGACGAAATCGTTTGTTCAAGATACTAAAACTATCAAGGGCCATGAAGTATCCGGAATTACTCACACAAGTGATTACAGATTTGCCTGAAAAAGGGCAGTCTGTAATAACTCCACCGTTTGTCAGACCAAGTATTGACCGCAGGAAAGAAGCGATCTTAAAAAACATCAGTTTGGATGTTTATCAGTTTTTTGTTAATCATTTGGTTCCCGAACGGCATAATGTTTCTCTTATAGATACCAATAAAC
This sequence comes from Anaerophaga thermohalophila str. Valhall, assembly GCF_000250735.1. GTDB lineage: Bacteria > Bacteroidota > Bacteroidia > Bacteroidales > Marinilabiliaceae > Anaerophaga > Anaerophaga thermohalophila_A. The sequence continues at coordinate 19,035 of NZ_AHZV01000105.1, read as the reverse complement.
GTGAAGAAATCAGTGGACAGTTAAAGGAAAATACGCGGTCTATTATTAATCTCCGCCGGTTGAACGAAACAAGGTATATCAATAAGTTTTTGATGGAAATCAACAGAACTATTCCTGATGCCGGAATTTTTATTGGTTGTGTTGAGCCGGTAAAGTGCGTAAAGAGGCGTTACCGGCAAAAAATCAGAATTCCGTTTATCTTTTCGGCTTTTTGGTTGTTGATGTTTCTGTTTCACCGGGTGATGCCTAAAATACGTTACATTCAAAAGGTATATTTTTCTTTGACCCGTGGTAAATACCGGTATCTGACAATGGGAGAGACGCTTGGAAGAATTGTTAGCTGCGGGTTTGAAATAATTGAATATAAAGAGATTGAAGGACTGCTGTATTTTGCAGTTATAAAAACCCGTGAACCGGCTTATGGCATGAAACCCAGCTTTGGGCCCTTGTTTCCCATGGAGAGAGTTGGACGGCACGGTAAAATAATAAAAGTATATAAGCTAAGGACTATGCATCCTTTTGCAGAGTTTCTTCAGGATTATATAACCAAACTGAATGGATACAACGAGACCGGTAAGCCTGCTAATGATTTCAGAGTGGCTACCTGGGGAAAGTTCTACAGGAAATACTGGTTGGATGAGTTGCCACAGTTGCTTAATGTACTCAAAGGAGAATTGAATATTGTGGGCGTCAGACCGTTAAGTCGAACTCGCTTTAATGAGTTGCCCGAAGATGTCAGAAAGATAAGGGTACGCTTTAAGCCCGGGTGTATTCCGCCCTATGTTGCTTTACTGATGCCCGATGCTGAGGGAAATATTGAGGCGGAGCGTATTTATCTTTCGGAAAAAGTAAAGCATCCTGTAATGACTGATTTTAAATATTTTTTCCTCGCCGTATATAATATTGTTTCAGGAAAAATAAAAAGTTCCTGAGATATAAATTCAGATTTTGAGAAAAAAGTAGTTGATAATTAGTGCGTATCTGTAAACTCACCAAAATATTTTCACTATATGTGTGTCTGTTCAGAAAGTGTCATTTACAAGGCTTGCAAAATCCGAAAATTACTCATCGTAAATGAATAATTTTCGGATGATTGTAACACAGCAAATGGTACTTTATAGACAGACACTAATTTGTCCTATTTTTTGGAGTAATATTTCCAGCTTTATCTTCCAAGCTACCATCCTGCCCTTTTACCTTATCACCTTTCTTCCACGCCCCATGCCCTCTGCCCCATGCCCTGTCTTCTGCCTTTTGGTTACTTTTATCTGAAAATCAAACCCTCTTTCGTATCAATACTCCGTAAACTTTTACAGATGTTTGGTAATTAATTGTTTACATAGTTGATGGCACAAACCACAACTCTCTCATAATAAAAACTTTGCGTCTCAGCGTTTAGGTTTTTTTAACAGACTATTGTTAGAAATAGAGAATTATTTGTATCTTGAAATCCGGGGAAATAATTCCTCGCGGGGTTTTGTATTACACATTCTTTTGTGTGCCTTTTTCAGGTGCAGGCAAAGAAAATAAGGATAATACAAAATCCCGTTTTTGTTATGTTTCAGGATTTCTTAAAACCGGTTCCTTTCCTGCGATTTGTTTTTGCTCTGGCAACAGGTATTTATTGTTCCGAATATCTGAATAAGAGCATGGCAGGGGTTTTTTTTGCCGGGTTTGTGCTTCTTTTTGCTTGTCTTCTCTTTGTCTTCTACATGCCTACAGTATATAGAAGATTTTCTTTACGATGGTTGTGCGGAGTATTCTTTTTCCTGTTTCTTTTTCATTTGGGACTTATATCAGCTCTTTTGTCGCGTCCCCGGCATGTTGAAGGAGAATACGAGGTTGAAGCTACTGCCGAAGTAGTTGAAGTTGATGTTACCTATTCCGGATATTGGAGAATTGTAGTTACCCCCCATGAAGTATCATCGAAGGATTCAGTTCCTTTTGGGCCGTCCGATTTGTGGCAAATAATTGTTGAGCCGTCCGATTCATTTTTTATAGCTCCTGTTTCTTCCGGGAATAAGGTAAGGTTTAAGACCAGGCTTGAAGGTATTTCGTCGGGAGCTCCTAATCCAATGGCGTTTGATTACGGGGGATATCTTTTTCGCCAGGGGATATCCTGTTTCGGGTTTGTAAGTAAAGATGATTTTTCTATAGAGAGCAGGGACAGAGCTAAAGATTTTCTTCAGCGGATAAAAGAGGCCAGAAGCAAAGCATACAGGATATACAAAGAAAACGGTATCAGCGGAAAACAATTGCAGGTTTTATCGGCTCTGACTCTTGGGATGCGACAGGAGCTTGATAATGAGGTAAAAACATGGTTTGTTCACTCTGGAGTCATTCATGTACTGGCGGTATCAGGTTTGCATGTTGGAATTATCTTTTTATTTCTGAATTATATTCTGAACAGTTTTCTGCCCCGGAGAAGTTTATTCAGATTGTTCATTGTTATTACTGTTCTGGTGGTTTATGCATTGCTGACAGGCGCTGCACCGTCGGTTTTAAGAGCTGTAATTATGCTTTCGGTGATACAGACAGGGAATTATTTCAGACGACAAAGCAACATATATAATCTTTTATGTGTGTCGGCATTTATTATACTAATGATTCAACCATCTTCTCTTTTCCATGTCGGGTTTTGGTTAAGTCACCTGGCTGTTGCAGGCATTGTAACCTTTTATCCTTTGTTGCATCGGTTTTATGCTTACCGAAACATTTTTGTCAGAAGTATTGGGGATTTGACTTCGGTGTCGGTATCTGCTCAACTGGGAACATTTCCATTGTCCTTATATGTTTTCAGAGCTTTTCCTATCTGGTTTCTGCTTGCCAATCTTTTTATTTTACCCTTGGTTGCTCCAATATTAGTTTTAGCCAATTCTTTAATAGTTGTTTCAGGAAGTGATTTCTTTTCCAGCCTCATATCCGGTCTTTTGGAAGAGCTGCTGACGTTTATGATTGAAATGGTTCAGTGGCTGAATTCGTTGCCATCTGCCTATATAAGCGGGTTATGGATTGGAGGTTTGACTATGCTTCTGATTTACTCTTTTTTGATAACAGCAGCAGGATGGATTTATTCAAAAAACAGAATGTTTATCAAACTCTCATTGATTTTTTTGTTGCTGATAATTGCTGCTTTAAATGTTGAGTATCTGCTTAAGCGCACCACCAATGCCTTTGTAGTTTTTGACGGCGGAAGAACGGCTTATGTTGGAATCGTGGAGGGTGGAAGTGGGATTTTATATGCCAATCAATTTTCCGAACGGGATATTGGTTTTGTCTGCAGCGGTTTTTTTGCCAGGTATTCTTTTGATGTTCAGCGCATCACTGTTTTCGAAAACAATGAAATGAATGAGATAGAGCTATTCCCGGCCTCAAATGGTATTTACCTAGGACTTGGGGATATTAATCTGTCGGAAATAGATTTGGTGGATGACCGAAAGGATGAAATAAAAGGAATAGTGGTATTGGGTGACACTAAAGGGGACTTGCTTTCTTTTGTTGAAAAGGCAGGATGTCGCAGAATAATTATCGCCGGTAGTTGTCCGCCCTGGTGCTCAGAACAGTGGTCGCAAAAGCTGAACGAAAAAGGCTATTTGGTTCATGATGTTCGTGAAAAAGGAGCCTATGTGGATTTTGGTGATAGATGAGTTTGTTTTTACTTTCCGGTATTTATTGCATCTCTGTATTAAGACTCAATTTTAACGGACTATTGCTTCCAAAGTTCAATTATTATATTTTAATTTGTCTCGTTGTTTTAAATGAGAATTTGCAGCAAAGATGAAAATACTTATTGCAGGTGCAGGAGAAGTTGGCACACATCTGGCGAGACTTTTTTCAAATGCAGACCACGATGTTACCTTACTTGACGAGGATGAAGTGAAATTGCACCGGTTAAGCCGATTGCTTGATGTGATGCCCGTCAAAGGGTCAGTTACTTCCATACGCGACCTTGTGGAAGCCAGGGTTAAATCGGCAGATTTGTTTATTGCGGTTCCTCCTTACGAGGAAGTGAGTATATTGTCGGCCATGCTTGCTAAAAAGCTGGGGGCAAAAATTACCATTGCCAGAATCAATAATTATGAATATCTGGTGCCCGAAAATAAGGAGTATTTTAAGCAACTTGGTGTTGATGAGATGGTATATCCTGAGCATCTCGGCTCTCAGGAAATAATTGCATCTTTGAAGCAGGTGGGAACCAGGCAGCTTTTTGAGTTCTCGGACGGCCGGTTATTGTTACTTGCACTGAAAATCAGGGATAATGCACCTATTGCCAATCTTACTCTGTCCGAAGCCTCTGCACTTCATGAAGTGAATGATTATTATACGGTGGCCATCTACCGGGATGGGAAGACGATTATTCCTCGTGGGGATAATCGTTTTTTGCACGGCGACCTGGCCTACGTTATTACAACACGTCCCGGAATTCCCCAGGTTTTGGCAGATGCCGGAAAACAGCAGTTCGAGATTCACAATGTGATGATACTTGGCGGAAGTCGCATTGGGAAAAAGGTTGCAAAAGAACTGGAGCATCATTACAAAATTAAGCTGATCGAAATTAACCGGGAGAAGACATTAAAACTCGCGGATTTCCTGGAGAATACGCAGGTTGTGAGCGGCGACGGCCGAAGTCTTGAGTTGCTCAGGGAAGAAGGAATTCAAAAAACAGATGCATTTGTGGCGGTGACAGGTAATTCGGAAGTTAATATTCTGGCCTGCCAGATGGCTAAAAAAATGGGGGTGCGAAAAACCGTTGCGGAAGTAGAAAATATGGATTACATAGACCTGGCCGAAAACATTGGCATAGGGACCCTTATTAACAAAAAGCTGATTGCTGCCAGCTATATTTACAGGTACACTATGAAGGCCAGTGTTTCTCATGTTAAATGTCTGACAGCTACCGATGCCGAAGTGCTTGAGCTTACTGCTCAGCCAAATTCTAAAATAACCAAAGGGCCTCTGAAGAAAATCGATTTGCCCAAAGACATGAATGTAGGTGGTGTTACACGTGGCGACAAAGTATTCATTGCCAACGGGGATACGCGTATTCAACCCGGCGACAAAGTTGTTGTATTTGCTTTGCCTTCAGGTCTTAAAAAGGTAGAGAAAATGTTTTCCTGATTATCGGATTTAGGGTCAGGATCAGATTACAACTCCAGTTCACCCTTGCCTTCACGGATTATTTCAAAGACTGGGCCATTTGTACAGTCAACGATGGTAGAAGCTACATTGTCTCCATAGCCGCCATCTATAACAGCGTCAACCACATCCTTATATTTTTCGTGAATTAGCTCGGGATCGGTTGTATATTCAAGTACGTCATCGTCGTCTTTGATTGATGTGCTGAGAATCGGGTTGCCAAGCTGCCTGACGATTTCGGTAATAATGTTGTTGTCGGGTATTCGTAGACCTATCGTCTTCTTACTGCTTTTAAAAAATTTGGGAACGTTGTTGCTGGCCGGTAAAATAAAGGTAAAGGGTCCTGGCAGATTCTTTTTGATAAGTTTGAATGTTGTACTGTCAAGAGGCTTTGTGTAATCGGAAAGGTGGCTCAAATCATGACAGATAATGGACAGATGGTCTTTCCTTGGATTAATCCCTTTTATTCGGGCAATTTTCTCCAGTGCTTTTGTATGGTTAATGTCACAGCCTAACCCATAAACGGTATCGGTAGGATAGATGACAATCCCCCCGTTGCGTAAAATATCAACGACTTTCTCAACTTCGCGAGGGTTCGGATTTTCGGGGTATATTTTGATCAGCATCTTAACAGATTTTTTGGTTTTAAACAAATATATGAAACGAAGTTGACTTTTGGAATGCAGAAAATAAAAAACCCGACCGATATTTTCGATCAGGTTTTTATGAGCGGGAAACGGGACTCAAACCCGCGACCCTCAGCTTGGAAGGCTGATGCTCTATCAACTGAGCTATTCCCGCATTTGTACCTTAGTCTTAGAAAGCGTGGATATGCGTCTTGAATGCGTTCTCCTTAAAATTGCTTTGAAGAAGGTTGTGGGGAGAGCAGGATTCGAACCTACGAAGGCGTATGCCAACAGATTTACAGTCTGCCCCGTTTGACCGCTTCGGTATCTCCCCTTTTGTTTCGGAACGTTTGCAGCCCTTATGCTGCCTTGAGTTTGGGACGACAAAGATAGTAAAAATATCTTTTAAACAAATTCCCTTGAGAAAAAAATAATTTTTTTTGAGCCAATAGAGGGATTCGAACCCCCGACCCGCTGATTACAAATCAGCTGCTCTGGCCAACTGAGCTATATTGGCATTATTAAAATAAAATTTATGACAGCCGACCTGAAATCAGCTTTTTTATTTGAGTTTTGGTCGTGCTCAGGTTTTGAGTGTTTAAATACTAAACACTATTTTGCCACAACTTCAAAGAACTAATTCCTGGAGCCAATAGAGGGATTCGAACCCCCGACCCGCTGATTACAAATCAGCTGCTCTGGCCAACTGAGCTATATTGGCAGGTGGGTAAGCTACCTATATCGCACCGCTACAACCGCCTACCCTTGCTGCCGTCAGGCCCTGGGGGAGTTCAGCAGGAGCTGGTCGTATAGGACTTACCCGGGCGCAAAAGTAGAAAATTTAAAATTGTCCGCAAACATCCCGTAGAAAAAAATTTCACCCAAATGCCCCGGTATGAGCTAAACTGTTTGATTTCAATTTGTCTGTGGAGTGGTAATTTTAAATTTTACCAGATACAGTCCTGTTAATTTGGAGTTAAGATGCAGGTGGTATGCTTTTTCAATTCTTTTTATGTATTTTAGCCGAACATTAGATTGCACTTAGACATCGTGTCGTGTCAAGCATAAAATATCGCACCAGGCATCAATGATTTTCGTTTTTTCTTCATGATTAAAAGCTTACGTAGCTATGGCTATGCGCGCTTTTTCTCATTTTGAAAAAAGCCAAAATCAGTTTCAACTTATACGACATTTTAAACATGACACGACACTATATGAAAAGTGCTCATTCAGGAGCAGACTCATAATTTAATTGTTAATTTTTTTTCGATTATGGAAGCGTCATCATCTGAAGACATTAAAGATACAAAAAAGCTTAAGGCACGTTTCATTCTCAACCAGGGAGCCTTCATGGGGCTTGCTCTGGCTGTGGTGTATTATTTTGCCCATATTGCAGGCATAATGGACTCTTTTTTCCATAGCCTTCTGACCTGGATCGTTTTTGCCGGATTTATCCATGTTTCGATGGTTCGATACCGTGAGCATTTTCTGGACGGACTTCTCTCTTACTGGCAGGGAGTATGGATGGGAACCCGCATGGGAATTCTTTCGGGAATTATTGTTGGTGCTTATTTGTTTTTCTATCTGAAAGTTATTAACCCAGGCTATATTGAGGATTTAATTGTTCAGATGCAGGAAACTTATCTCGAGGTTGGCATGGAAGAGGATGAAGTTTTACAGATGACAGAAACGTACGGGAAGCTTATGATTAATCCGGTAGCATTAATTATTTCCGGAATTTTTGCTACGGGCCTTTGGGCTTTCCTTTTTTCTTTGGTAATTGCAATATTTCAACGTCGAAAGGGAGATCCTTTTACTGAAGCAATGAAACGAGTATGACAAGGATTGTCACATACAATAGTCAGTTAAAAAAAGCCTAAACGCAGAGACGCAATGACGCAAAGTTTTTATTATGAGAGAGTTGAGATTTGCGCAATTAATTGTGTAAACAATTAATTAGCAGACATCTGTAAATGCTTAACGGAGTATTGTACGAACCTGCTTTATTCGTAAATTGTCGTGATGAAACGAGCATGGCAAAGTTTGCCACAATAAGAACATGTATAAATTCTTGCATGCGCGAGTTCCATTAGGTCTTAAAAAATCAAGTTTTATACTGATGAAAGAAGTTGAATAATGGATTTATCGATAGTTATCCCGTTATATAATGAAGAAGAATCTTTGCCCGAACTGATTGCATGGATAGATGAAGAACTTCAAAAACTGAATGTTTCGTTTGAAGTTGTACTCGTCGATGATGGCAGTTCGGATAAATCCTGGGAAACCGTTCTCAACCTTAAAAGTCGTTTTGGCTATTTAAGAGGGATACGGTTTCGACGCAACTATGGTAAATCTGCTGCGCTGAATACAGGATTTCAAGCCGCAAAAGGAGATGTGGTTATTACCATGGATGCCGATCTTCAGGATAATCCCGGCGAAATTCCGGAATTATACCGTTTGATCAGGAAAGAGGGATTTGATTTGGTTAGCGGCTGGAAAAAGAAGCGGCGTGACCCCCTGAACAAAACATTACCCAGTAAATTATTTAATCGTACGGCCCGCATGGTTTCCGGGATTAAGCTGCACGATTTTAATTGCGGATTAAAGGCGTATAAATCCGAAGTGGTTAAAAATATCGAAGTTTATGGGGAAATGCACAGGTATATACCTATTCTTGCTAAGCGAGCCGGATTTGCTAATATTACAGAGAAGATTGTGAACCATCGTGAACGAAAATATGGAGTAACTAAATTTGGGATGGAGCGTTTCCTGAAAGGATTTCTTGACCTTTTATCAGTGATGTTTATCTCAAAGTTCGGGAATCGTCCGATGCATTTATTCGGAGCATTGGGAACGTTAATGTTTTTGATTGGTTTTGCCCTGGCAATATGGCTTGGTGCTCATAAACTTTATTGTGTGGCTCATGGTATTGAGGCACAACTTGTTACTGATAATCCTTTCTTTTATATCGGCCTGGTTTGCATGATCCTCGGAACACAGCTGTTTGTTACCGGCTTCCTTGCCGAATTGGTCACCCGAAATCAGCCCGACAGAAACGTCTATTCTATTAAGGAAGAGTTTTAATCAATCAGGAGCCCTTTTTCTGTTTCCCAATTGTTTCCGGTGGCAGATACCCCGATGACCAGAATCGAGGGGAAGTTAACTGGTGCTCGTCTATAAACTCGCAAAAAGTTTTCACAATATGTGTGTCTGTTCAGAAATCTATTGAACCTCCGCTTCGAGCCTCTATCTTCCAAAATCCAGCCCTTTTACCTTCTCATCTTTCCACCATTCCCTTTGCCCTCTGATCTCTGCCCTCTGCCGTTGCTACCGCCTATCCGCTAATTCCGGCTGTCTCAAGAATTTTTTTAACGACCACTTTATCTATAGGGAAAGTCATTTCTCCGGATGTTAATTTGGCCAGTGGTATCCACCGGAAGGATTGTTCCCCGTTTTTCGGGGTGTCTTTAAAATCAAACTTTTTGTTGGTGGCTGGTAACTTATGTTTCTCAGGCAGTTCAAAAGTATAATAAATGCTGATGAGTTGGGTGTTTTCATAGAAACGTGCGGGCTGAAAAAAATCGGTGGTATAGTAATGACCGGTTACTCTTATTTCTAAGCCCAGTTCTTCACGGCATTCCCGTTCCAGACATTCAACAGTTCCTTCTCCGTATTCAAGACCACCACCGGGAAATTTTGTCATGAAGGTATCCATAACATATTCATCGGTAACCAAAAGCTGATCATTTTCAATACAAATGCCGTATACTCTTATGTTAAAACAAATTCTTGAAGTCATGTGGCAGAAAAAAAGCCGGGGCCCTTCTCAGAAGATTGTAAACCGCGAGAAAGATTAATATTAATTTAAATCCGGACCCCGACCCGTTTTTGTAATGTTTTGAGCAAATTTAATAACTTCGTCGGGATTATCAGGTGAAAACCACGATATTTCTTTGTCACGTCTGAACCACGACAATTGCTTTCTGGCATATCTTCGTGTATTTCTTTTTATAAGTTCAATGGCTTTTTCCCTGCTGATAATTCCGTCAAAATGGTCAAAAAACTCTCTGTACCCTACGGTATTCAAAGCGTTAAGATGTTTGTAAGGATAAAGCGATCTGGCTTCCTCTTCCAGTCCCTCCAGGATCATTTGGTCAACTCTGTCATTAATTCTTTGATGCAGTTCTTTTCTGTCCATGTCAAGACCGATTTTGATGATGTTAAACGGCCGCTCTTTTCTTTTATTGGTGCGTAGTTTTGAATAGGGCTTTCCGGTCATCAGACAAATTTCAACCGCATGTATTATCCGTTTTGGATTTTTGAGATCCACCTGTCTGTAAAAATCGGGATCAAGTAATTTCAATTGCCGTCGAATGCTTTCCAGTCCTTCTTCCTGATATTGTTTTTGTAAGTTGTTGCGCAACTCGGGATCAACCGTAGGCAACTCATCTATTCCGTGGCAGAATGCATCAATGTAAAGCATGGAACCACCTGTCATAACAATCTTGTCCACTTCTCTGAACAACTTTTTGGCAATCGAAACGGCTTCCTGCTCGTATTCGAAAGCACTATAGTAATCGAAAATCGATTTAGTACCGACCAGATAGTGTGGAACTTCTTTTAGTTGTTCTCTGGTAGGGGAAGCTGTTCCTGTTTTTGTTTCTTTGAAGATTTGCCGGGAATCGGCTGAAATGATTGAAGTATTGAATTTTTGGGCAATTCTGATGCTGATATCTGTTTTCCCGATTCCGGTTGGTCCTAATATGGCAATTACGTATTTGTTACTTCTCAATACCAGTCCTCCTCATCAAACGGGTTTAAATTACTATCTCCGTTGTCAAATGTGTCGCTGTCATCATTGTTCATTAACTCGTCAGGATCGAGATTATCCGGATCAAGCTTTTCTATGGCATTTTCATCAAACTGGAGAGGTGGTTTACCCTGCCTTCTGGTGCAAACCGGCTTCTCAATGACCTTGTCTTCCATGGCAAATAACTCAAGAAAAAGTGACCGTTCTGCGAACTGATCAAAGACAAATAACAAACGTTGCTTTTTTTCAGTGATTAACTCACCTAATTTTGTTTTGTCCATAACTTTTATTTCCGGATTCTGACCTTCGGTCATATCGATCAGCGTTATTTCAGTTTCTTTATGCCAGTTACGGTCGGTGATAAAAAATGATGTTACCTGGCTTTTCTCATATCCCAGTTCTTCCAGGATAAAATTGTTAAGATCAAGGAAAGTTGATTGGCTGTCAATAGCAACTTCTCTGATGAAATCATCACTCTCACTGGATATAATACGAAATTTGTAAATCATATAAGTGTCTGTAACGCCCCTTTTTATAAAATTAGTGACAATTAAACAACTAAATTGTTTAATATAAGTCGGATAAATATCATTCCCGGAGAAGAGAAACGAAAAATTGAGGTTTTTGTTACAATAAACAATTATTTTCGGGTTTTATTAGTATTCCTTTATACAACAATAGTCAGTTAAAAAAACCTAAACGCAGAGACGTAATAACGCAAAGTTTTTATTATGAGAAAGTTGTAACCTGTGTCAGGGGTTGCATAAACAATTGATTAACAGATATTTGTAAAAGTTTAACGGAGTATTGATGCAAAAGACCGTTAGATTTTCAGATATAAGATAAAAGTAACCAACAGGCAGAAGGCAGGGCATGGGGCAAAGAGCGAAGAGCAAAGAGCATGGAGGAAATGAGAAAAGGTGATAAGGTAAAGGGGCAGGATGGTGGCATGGAGAATAAAGCTGGAAATATTACTCCAATAAATCGGACAAACTAATATACAAATGAAACGAGCATGACAAGGTTTGTCACAAGAAAGCATGCATAAAACACAATCATGCGAGTTCCATCAGACCAATAACTTAGACTAATTTTATACTGATGAAACGAGCATGGCAAATTTTGCACAAAAGAATATGTATAAATGCTTGCATGCGAGTTCCATTAGGCCTTAATAAACAAATTTTATACTAATGAAAGGAAACTGCTTTCAGATTGTCTACGTGTTGATTTCAGGATTTCTGTTGCTATTTCAGGGGCACGCCTTTGCCTTGGGAAACCGGACCAACCATTCGAATTCTGATTCTACAGAGTTATCGGTACTTGCCAGGATAGGCGAAGAGGTCCTGGATTGGGTGACCTGGGAGAGGGATGAGTTTGTCATTACTGTTTATCCCTCATTAAGTGCCAGTCCCCGAAACGGCTTTGTTTACGGAGTTGCACCGGCGCTAAAATGGAACAGTTCGCATCCGGGTAAAGCCAACACATTAACTATGAATGCTGAAACTTCTACAAAAAATATCCTTCAGTTACAATTTGAACATGAGTGGTATTTTCACCCCGATTGGATGACGAGTGGTGAAGCTTTTATTTCTAGTCGTGAAGACCAGTATTGGCTGGGAACAGATGAAACTGAGATTTATTTCGACCGGCGGGAGTTCCGTCTTAAGTGGGATGTTTTGGCCAATGTATTGCCGGCGTTCTGGATAGGTGCAGAATGGTTTTTGAATAACAATCATTTTGATAATAAGGCAGAAGTCTCTTTTTCAGAAGCTGATTTGGAGGGGCATAAAGGCGACTGGCTGTTTGGCATGGGCCCAAAGATAGAGGTTGATACCCGCCACAGAACCATTTCTCCTCAGAAAGGAACCTGGATTCAGGTTAGTCCCTCTTTTGTCGGGTTAGCCGGCATCGGGAAGTATGATTATTTCAGACTCACTATGGATGCACGCCGATATTTGCAACTGAAAAAGGATAAAACAACTCTGGCTTTTCAGGGGATTATTGATTATGCTGAACCGGGAGTACCGTTTTTTGAGGAGCCGCAATTGGGGGGCAAAGAAAGATTACGGGGAATTGGGCACCCACTCAGAGAAACCGGAAATGCCGTATGGCTGTTCAGAGGGGAATTGCGTCAGCATCTCTGGTGGCGTTTAGGGGGTGTTGTGTTTGCCGGTTTTGGAGAGTCTTCTGATAATTTTCAGAATCCCTTTTCTGGAACCATCTCCTCTGTAGGCGGGGGCTTGCGTTTAAGAATGTTACCTGACGATCCCTTAAATGTTCGTTTCGATTTTGGTGTATCTTCTTCCGGAACTACCGGTTTTTTTGTTTCTTTAAAAGAAGCGTTTTGATCTTATAGTGCATGCCGGCTGGTATTGATTGGTATAATAATTTTTTAATCTTTTGCAATGCTTCAATACGCGACGGCATTTTTTAGCATAGCTGAATTTTGCTGCGTTCGGCATTGACACAAACAAGTTTGGTCACTGCTCTCACTTAACGCAAAATTTGTTTACTTTTTTTGCTGTAGAAACGAGTCCCGATTGCTCGGGACGAGTTCCATTCGACCTTAATAAACAAATTTTATGCGAATGAAACGAGCATGGTAACGATTGCAACAATAAGAATATGTATAAATCTTACATGCGAATTCCATTAGGCCAATAACTTAAGTATATTATATACTAATGAATTGGAGCGAAGCGTAAATCGTGAACACCTTATAATTTTTATCTCGTGAACAAAAAAAGTAAAAGCCCACGCGGCTTGAGCGCAAAAAGTTAAATGCTTTTTTTCGGACCACAGTGATACTTTATTAATATAATAATTTTTTGGATATAAGAAAACCACTATTTTTTAATAGCTTTGAGGCAATTATGGATTTTTTGTCTAATTTTAACAATCTATAAAACTTATTTAAGATGGAAAAAATTGTTACGATTTATGTTGACACCGACAGTATGATCGGTTTTTTTAAGGATGATCCGGCTTATGGAACCGGTGATAAACCTTATCCTGCAGACAGCTTTTATACTGTTGATGCTCCTGATGTATACTATAAAGGACATAGTATTCTTAGTTTAAAACCTAATTGTTTGTTTAGATTTTCGTTAACAGCTTCTAAACGAAAGAAGAAAGTAATCCCTGTTGACCACAAAGCTGAGGGAGATACAGGTGAGATTATTATGTCGATGATCAGTGATAAGATTCCTACCCTTGAAGAATGGGGACAAATTATTGATCTGGATAATACACCGCATGATTATACCATTGACGGAAATTTGTTGATAAAGCAGGATAAGGAAGGACTTTTTTCATTTAAAACCAATGAAAAAATTACCTTCCATAAGAATCTTAAGTATTCATTTCTTTTCAGGATTGACGGGACAAAAGATATCGGTTACATTGATCCGTTGATTTCCAACCGGTCTGAAGATACAGGTGGGAACAATTAGACCGGTACCCCGTTCAATAGAACATCAGTTTAGTCGTTAGATTCCTGCCTGCAAGGGCGCCTCATATAACATTTTGAAGTGGTAGTGTTTCTGTGCCGTGGTAAAAAATGTCCGAATAATTGTGGAGCTATTGAATTTAAGAAGTGTCTGTCTATAAAGTACCATTTACTGTGTTACGCTCGTCCGAAAATCACTCATTTACGATGAGTAAACTCCGTATTTTCGGACTTCGCAAGCCTTGTAAATGACACTTTCTGAACAGACACATGATAAGTAGGAATCTTTTCCTACTTTCTAGATAGGCACTAAGAAGTGAGGGAGCCTTTCTGACGTATTTAAAGTTTAGGGCCATAGAATGTAATATATTTAAATTATGAGTATGCTCCTGAAAAAGTTGTTTTTGGCAAGATTGAGATGCAGGCACATTTTTAGAGTCGGAGTTAACTGATTGTTAATGAGGTGTTAAAAATCCTGTAATATTGACATTGCCAGAAAGGACTTTTTATACCGCATTCATAGATGATTAAGAATATTACAATGAGCCTGTTTGTCCGATTTTTTGTTTTTCTGTTATTTGTTTATACTGCGTTTTGCGGAAATGCCCAGAATATGTCCCGTCCCGACAGTCTGAAAGAACTTTTGGCCGTTGAAAAGAGTGATAGTACGAAAATTCTTTTGCTTTTAGAAATGGCCAGAAATTCGGACGGCCGACCTCTGGATGGACTGTTTTATGCCAGGGATGCTCTTCGTTTGTCAGAAAAAAATCAATATCATCATTTTAAGGCAAGAGCTCTGGAAAATATCAGCCTGTTTCAGCGGAAATTAGGGAATTATTCTGATGCAGTTGAGGCTTCATTCAAAGCTTTGCAGGTATACGAAAACCTGGATATGTCAAATCGAAAGGCTGATTTACTTCTTCAAATCGGGTCACATTTTACAAATGACAAGAATTTTTCAAAGGCCACATCATATATAACTGAAGCATTGAAGTCTTTTCGTGAAAGATCGGATACTTTCAAAATAATGCTTACTCTGATAAATCTCGGAGAAACTTACCGGTTGAAGGGAGACCTTGACAGTGCTTCATTTTGTTTTAACGAATGCCTTCAGTTAAACAACTTTTTTAAGAATAATCAGGTTGAGGGCTATTCGAGTGGAAACCTTGGAATGGTTTATTTAGAGCAGGGCAAACCGGACAGTGCCATTATCCTTTTAAATAATTCTATTGAGCTGTTAAGCGATTTAAAAGATGCCTATTCAGTTTCAGTTTATCAGTCTGAGTTAGGAAAAGCTTTTATCACAAAAGGGAAAGAGAAAGAAGGTGAAGAAATAATCAGGTCTGCACTGGCTTTAGCTCAAAAAGAAAAGCTAAAAGAGCAGATTCGGGATATCAGCAAATATTTGGCAGAGTTTTACGAAAAAAAGGAGCAATACAAATTAGCTGTTGATTACCGCAAACAATATGAGGTTTACAACGATAGTCTGGTGAACATTGAAAATGTTCGAAAGATACAACAGGCAGAGAGTCAGTATTTTCTTGATCTTAAAGAAGCCGACATTCGTTTTCTGGAAGAACAAAGCAGGAACCGTAGAAACATAGTTATTTTTCTTTCAGTTGGAACCATCCTGTTAATCACATTACTGTTTTTTCTATATCGTTTACAGCTATCAAGGAAAAAAGCTTTGCTTAAAGTTTCGGAGCAAAAGTCAATTATTGAGCAGAGAGAAAAAGAAAAGGCCTTGCTTTTGAGGGAGCTCAATCATCGTGTGAAGAATAATCTGCAAATGGTTTCCAGCATGTTTTCTCTTCAGGCCGGACAACTCAGAGGTGAGCCCGGCAGTGAAGCACTTACTGCCGCCCGACATCGTATTGATGCGCTCATGCTGATTCATCAAAAATTGTATCGTGAGGATGTTGACACCACTATTCAACTGGAAGATTATATAAAAGAACTGACAGAAAACCTTGTCTTTGGTGTGGATAAAAAAGTTGACCTCAAACTGGATTTGTCACAGGCAAATCTTTATATTGATTCTGCAATCCCCCTGGGAATCATTATCAACGAGTTGTTGACAAATTCTTTAAAATATGCAACAGGGAGCGAAACATTGGTGCTGGGTATTTCTTTGAAAGAAGTAAACGGACAATTGTTTTTGACAATGACCGACAACGGACCCGGTTTTCCGGATGATTTTGATATAAAGAAAAGCCGGTCGCTCGGTATGAAGCTGGTACTTTCACTTATCCGGCAACTACATGGTGAATTGAAGCAGTCCAATTTAGACGGATGCTGGTGGGAAATAATTCTGGACAAAGAAAAACTTAAGAAAAAATCGCATGAGCAATAAGGTTTCTGTACTCATAGTTGAAGACGAAATTATGATCGCTGAAGATATCGCGATGCGATTGGATGAGGTGGGCTATGAAACAAAAGGTATTGTCGATAACGTTGATGAAGCCATTGTATGGTTAGAAGAACAAAGACCGGATATATTGCTGGTGGATATCTCCCTGAAAGGGGATAAAACCGGTCTTGATTTAGCCCGCTTGATAAATGAGCGATTTCAACTCCCTTTTATTTTTCTTTCGTCTCTTGCCAACCAAAGTGTCATTGAAAAGGCGAGACAAGTAAAACCTTCGGCATATTTACTGAAGCCGTTTAATGATAAACAGGTAAGGGTGGCAATTGAGTTGGCACTCTTTAATTTCTATGGAGATGAAAGTAAGGAAAGTCACGCTCCCTGTGAAGAACATGGTGAGCAACATAAGAATATCTTTTTACAAATGCCCGGGTGCCTGTTTCTTCGAAGTGGAAATGCTTTTATAAAAGTTAATTTCGAAGATATTTTATGGTTGGAGGCCGATAGTAACTATACTGTTATACATACAAAACAGGGGAAATTTACTTATTCTACAGTTTTGAAAAAGTTTGAAGAAAAACTACCACAGAAAGATTTTGTAAGGGTTCACAGGACTTTCATCGTTAATTTATCTAACGTTACCGGTTTTGAAGGCAATATGTTGTTAGTTGGAGATAAAGAGATTCCCGTCAACAAGTCTTGCCGTGACATGGTTTTCAGCCGCTTCAGAACGATCTGAATATTCGGAAAGAGATGATTTCAAAATAATAGAAGGATGTAGGATAAGTGTGCATAGCGGATTCTTTTTATACCAGCGGTTTTGATTCATTATAATTTGTAATTCAATCTTATACGGAATGCAAATTGTATTTTTCTTCAGAAAAATTTCGTTTTTGCTCTTTACCCGGTATTTGGAAATAATATACTGTGCACTCCAAAAATTGTCTCTGTTGCTTAAATAGGGAGGAACCATTAGATTGCATTCCTGTTTTTCGGGAAATTCTTCCGGGAAGTTTTCAAATAAGTCTTTCCAATGATGCATATATTGCTCATCAGGTGTAATTGATTTAATATTGATATCAAAGTTGGAATGGGATATTGTATTTTCGGCCCACCATCTTATTTCGTCACCCGGAGTTGCGAGGATGGAAAGATAAGGAGTTCCCATGCCAGAATCGACAAATTTTTTTTGGGTGATCATTAAAATGTAGTTTTTCCCTGAATCAGGGGTTTTTAGGTCAATTACAGGCACCCGTTCATTCGCCTCTTTCGTTGATGTGATGCCAAAATCTTTTATGATTTTTGTTGCATCGACCAATATCAGTGTTCCAATTACCTCATTCATATTAAATTCCTTTTCAACGTCTAAATTGCGTTATTCTTTTTCCTGAAAAAAGAAAAATGAGTGAGTGGTATGAAATATTGAGCGAAGCGCCTCTCTTTTTTAGTGAATGTTTTAACCTGCTTTATTCATAAATCATCTATTCCAAAGCCCAACTAGCTGCGAAATACAATCGTACTCAAAATAATAAATGGCCGAGCCATTTATTTATAGCCATTTAGAAAATATTTTGCCAAAAAAACACGAATATCAGGCGTAAGACACTAAGCTCTTGCCGGCAAGAAAGTGGGTTGTATTCAGTTCTTAAGTCGAAAAATTTAAAACCGGTTAGTTTCCATTTAGTTATGTAAATTAATCTTTATATATTTGAGATCAATTTTTACAGAATGCTTAGGATTTTGTCATTTTTATTTTTAACGGTTCTTATCTCTTCATGCCATTCGTATGATGAGGCTTCATGGCATCGGTTAGAAGCCGTTGACAGCCTTATTTACAGCAACACCAAACTGGCAGAAGATAGTTTGACTAACATTCATGTAAGTGAATTGTCGGGGAAAAACAGAGCGTATTATTATCTGCTCAGAACTATTATCGATTGTAAAAATTTTCGTTCTTTTACCAATGATTCAAGTATTTCTGCTGCTGCCAAGGCTTTTGAGAGTCCGATTCCCAATCGCAATTTCCTTAGAGCGCTTATTTATCAGGGAGTGGTTCGGTATCAGACCGACCAATTTGCCGATTCTGTGGTCTTTGAATCGCTAAAGGAGGCAGAACGAATTCTAAGTTTAAAACCTGGCATAGTTTCGGATAATACACTTACCTATCTATGGCTTTATTTTGGAATTCTGCATCGCAACAATGATAACCATATCTTGGCCGAGAGATATTTTGACCGAGCCTTAAGCACTGTTCATGGAAATCAAAATATTGAGAGTATTGTGAATGCCTCTCTAGGAATTTTCTGGAGTTATTTAAGAAAGGGATATTACGAAGAAGCATTGTCCGTTTTAAACAGACTTGATTCATTGGATAGTATCCCTCCCGAAAAGCAATTTGATGTGATTAATGCAAGAGGGGCCTATCATATTATGAACGGGGACAATTTAAAAGCTGTTGCAGCTTATCGCGAACTTGAATCGTTGGCAGGTAAGGTGAGCAAAAAGCCGAGAATGTCTAACATTTACTATTCCATTGCACTGGCTTATGAGAGTATGAATGAGTTAGATTCTGCCATTGTGTATGCAATTAAATCTGTAGAAAACTTAAGAGATACAGCTACATATAAATATGATAATTATTTTTTAT